>NZ_KB899572.1:0-98704 GCF_000378365.1 Megamonas rupellensis DSM 19944
AGAAAATCCATAAGAACAATACAACTTTTCCCATGTAGAAATTGTACCAGTATTAGGAATGGAAAATTTGGCTGCGGTTTGATTTAATGATAAATGATGTAGCCATTTATATTCAATAACTTTTTGCTTAAAGATAGGAGTATATTTACGATTTTTATGAAGAAGTTGTGGAATACCACCATGTTCATAATGAGATATCCATCTGCAAAGAGGAGCTATATCTGGCATGTTTAGAATTTTAGCTACATGAGAAATAGAATTTCCTTTTAAAAGCATTTTAATTGCTTTAACTTTAAATTCATTTGAGTATTTAGTCATAAAAAAACTGCACCTCCAAAAGTTGTTTTGTGTCCAACTTTTGGGGTGCAGTTCATCCATAAACTGCTTTTTATTTATAATTATATATTATTTTTCTAACATATCGTTTTTAATCATGTATTCAGCGATTTGAAGTGCATTTAATGCTGCACCTTTTCTAATCTGGTCACCACAAAGCCATAAGTTTACAGCATTAGCTACAGAATAATCTTTGCGGATACGTCCTACATAAACATCATCTTTACCAGATGTCATAAGAGGCATTGGATATTCCATTTCTGCTGGATTATCTTGAACTGTTACACCATCAAATTTTGCCAAAGCTTCTTTGATAGCATCTAAGCTTACTTCTTTTTCAAGTTCTACGTTAACAGATTCAGCATGGCTACGATATACAGGTACACGAACTGTTGTTGCTGTAATACCGATTTCATCATCTTCTAAGATTTTATGTGTTTCATTGATCATTTTCATTTCTTCTTTAGTGTAAAGATTATCTTGGAACACATCAATCTGTGGAATTAAGTTAAATGCAATCTGATAATGTTTTGGAAGAGAAGCACCTGGTAAAATATTAGCTACTACTTCTTTACCTTCTACAATAGCTTGTACCTGGTCTTCAAGTTCTGCCATAGCTTCTTTACCGCCACCAGAAACAGCCTGATAAGTAGATACTACAATACGTTTAATTCTTGCTAAATCATAAATTGGTTTTAAAGCCATTACCATGATGATAGTGGAACAATTTGGATTTGCAATAATACCTTTATGACGAGCAATAGCCTGTGGGTTTACTTCTGGAACAACGAGTGGAACTTCTGGATCCATGCGGAATGCACTGGAGTTATCAATTACTACTGCACCAGCTTTTACAGCAGATGGAGCAAATGTTTTACTTGCAGCACCGCCAGCAAAAAGAGCAATATCCACATTTTCAAAAGAATCATGAGTTGCTTCTTCTACTGTATATTCTTTGCCCATGAATTGAATTTTTTTACCAGCAGAACGATGAGATGCTAATAATTTTAATTCATTAAAAGGGAAATTTCTTTCTTCAATAAGATTTAAAAATTCTTGACCTACGGCACCTGTTGCCCCTAAAATCGCCACATTATATTTTTTCATTTATATCACCTATCCAATATTAATAATTAGTCCATAATATTATCTAAATTGCAAGTAAGTCCTGCATTAAGACCCATGATTTTTTTACAAGCAAGTACAACACCTGGCATGAAAGAAGTACGGTCAATAGAATCATGACGAATAGTCAAAGTCTGTCCTAAGCCACCAAAAATAACTTCCTGATGAGCTACATAACCTGGAAGACGTACACTATGAATTCTCATACCATCATACTCTGCCCCTCTAGCACCAGCTAATTTTTCTTTTTCATTTTCATGACCTTGTTTATGGCTTTCACGAACTTGTTTAATCATTTCAGCAGTAACAAGAGCTGTTCCTGATGGAGCATCAAGTTTATTATCATGATGAAGTTCAATGATTTCTACATCTGGCATATATTTTGCTGCTTCGCAAGCCATTTTCATCATAAGCACAGCACCGATAGCAAAATTAGCTGCAATAAAGCAAGGTGTATTATTTTCTTTTCCTAAAGCATCTAATTGAGCTTTTTGTTCATCAGTGAGTCCAGTTGTACCAATTACAGGGCGAACATGATTTTTAATAGCGATACTTGCAGTATTAAATACTACAGATGGCTGAGTAAAATCTACCATAACATCTGGATTTGTTTCTTTAATAGTAGCTTCTAAATCAGTGGATACAATAACACCAGTTTTTCCACAACCAGCTTTATCACCAGCGTCCATACCACCAACTATATCTACAGCTCCAACGAGCTTTAATTCACTATCTTTCATTACAGCATCAACTACGGTACTACCCATACGACCGCAAGCACCATTTACAATAACTTTAATCAAAATAATTCATCTCCTAGTAAATTATACGATTTTAACTATGAACAATATTATAATGGGAAAAGACTTTAAAATCAATAGATTTAATCTTAAATATGGACTTTTTTATGCTGTTTTTCTCTCTTTTCTCCTGTTATAGTACCATATTGCACCATAAATAATACATACTAACACTATTACAATCATTAAACGGTCTAAGTTATTTTTATAGTTAACTACATCATGACCTATTACTACTTCAAGTGCAGTAGAGGGAAACTTTCCAATCAAATTTGCCAAAGCATAATCTTTTAAACTAATGCGACTAACAGCACCAAGTGCAGTCAATATTCCAGAAGGAAAATATGGCATAGCACGTAAAATTAACATTATTTTAAATCCATTTTTGCCACTGAATTCATCTGCTTTTTTCAGATATTTAGATTTAGCAATTAATTTTTCTGCTGAAGAACGCAAAATAGTCCTCATCAAAATAAAAGAAATAATAACGCCTGTCGTTTCAGCAAGCCATGATAAAATAATTCCCGGCACTATGCCAAAAAGCAAGCCATTTGCTGTTGATACAAATATTGACGGCAAAAATCCTAAAGCATTTATCAACACATCTAATAAAAAGCTAAATACCATCGCCCATATACCGAATGAAGCGATATAATCCATTGTTTCTTGCATACTACCACTTGTAGCTACACGCCAAAAATCACTATAAAAACTAGGATTTAAAATATAAATAACAACTAATATCGCCACTAACATTAAGACCGTGATTATTTTTATCGTAGACTCTTTCATTAACTTATATCCCTTCTTTATCTCAAAATTTATCTATAAAATATTTACACATCAGAAATCTTTAAAAATCTATGTTTATATTGTAATTCTAATATCTCATTTAACACTTTTTTATCTATGCCATAATCAATAGCTCTTTGAGCTTCTACCCTTGCATTGACTAAGACATTTACATCATTTAATACATCTGCAATTTTTAAATCAGGTAAACCATGTTGCATTGAACCAAAAAATTGCCCTGGTCCACGTAATCGCAAATCTTCTTCAGCTAAAACAAAACCATCAGAGATTTTTTCCATGAGATGCAATCGCTCTAAAGAATTTGCATTCTTACCACGATTAATCAAAATACAATATGAAGCATACTCACCTCTACCAATACGACCACGAAGCTGATGAAGCTGAGCCAATCCGAAGCGTTCAGCGCCTTCAATCACCATAATACTAGCATTTGGCACATTTACACCAACTTCAATTACTGTAGTTGATACTAATACATTTATTTTTCCTGATAAAAATCCCTGTAATAAATCTTCTTTTTCTTTCGGTTTTAATTTACCATGAAGCAAGGCACAATTTAAACCATATAAATAACCTGATGTAAGTTCATCATATATCATTTCTACAGAAACAGCATCACTATTTTCACTTTCTTCAATCAAAGGACAAACTATATAAGCTTGTCTTCCTTTAGCTACTTCATCTTTTACAAATTTATAAATCAAATTTCTTCTATCTGGCATACGCACAAAAGTCCTTATAGGTTTTCTTCCTGGTGGTAATTCCTTGATAAAAGAAACATCTAAATCACCATATACTGTAAGTGTCATCGTTCTAGGAATAGGTGTCGCTGTCATCACCAATACATCTGGTAAAAAATCTTCTCCTTTTCCTTCTAATTTTGCTCTTTGATTTACGCCGAAACGATGTTGCTCATCAGTTACTACCAAGCCTAAATTTTTGAATATGACATTATCTTGTATCAAAGCATGTGTACCAATGACTAAATCTATAGTTCCATCAGCTAAGCCTTCTAATATCTGTCTTTTTTCCTTAACTTTCAAACTACCAGTCAATAAGCCTACATGTATATTCAACGGCTCTAATAATTCTTTTATCTTGCCATAATGTTGCAATGCCAAAATTTCCGTCGGTGCCATCAAAGCGCCTTGGTATCCATTTTCAATAGCTCTTACTAAAGAAAGTATAGCTATTACTGTTTTCCCTGAACCTACATCACCTTGTACTAAGCGTTGCATTTGCACATCTTTTTGCATATCTAAACAGATTTCTTGCCAAACTTTTTCTTGTTCTGCTGTTAAATTAAATGGCAAATTATTTTTTACTGTTTTTACTAATTCACTATTAGATAAAAATTTTATGCCTTTATTTTTTACCTGATGTTGCTTTTTCAACAGTAATAAACCTGCTTGAATTAAAAATAATTCTTCAAAAATTAAACTTTTCTTCGCTTTTTCTAATTCTTGCCTTGTCTGAGGAAAATGTATTTTCTTTATAGCTGTTTGTTTATCCCATAAATCGTATTTTTCACGAATAAAATTTGGTACTACATCTTTTACCAAAATATCTTGAGTACAGACTTGTTCTATTAGATTGCGAAAATCCTTTGGTTTTATATAATCTGGAATTGTATATATGGGCATAAAAGCACAAGGATTAATATTTTCTTCACTATCTATATTATCGTTATTTATAATGTCAAAAGAAATAATCTGACTTATAGCAAGTTGACCATATCCACCATAGGCATAGCCCACTTTGCCATGTACAAATAAACTACTTTTTTGTACCTTTAATTTCTTTTTTAGATAATCTTGATTAAAAAAATTAAGCTGAACAACACCTGTATCATCAGCTAACATAATCGTTAATAATTTTAAACCTCGCCTTGTATTTTTTTCTGCCATAGCCATAATTTTACCTTGAATATTTACCACTTCACCGACTTTTATTCTGCCGATAGAAACAATTTGACTTTGGTCTTCATAACGACGAGGATAATATGTGATTAAATCATATATATTTTCAATGCCTAATTTTTTTAAAGCCTGTGCTTTTTTAGGACCTACACCTTTTAAAAACTGTATATTTTCTCGTATATCCATTTATTACACCTATCTATAAAAATTAATTTTAATTATAACATATCTAAATATAGACTGCTTTAACTTAATTTTAATCTTATTTTAATTTTTTTGTAATTGATTTTAAACTTAATTATGCTCTAATATGTATTTGAGATGCATTAACAATTTATCTCTAATCTAAAATAAATTTTACAATCTACAAAAATCAGAAGGTGATTTAATGAAATTAATTTCTCGCTTATTACTTCTATCTTTTTTTGCTTTAGCCGTATTTACCTATATTCTACCTGTAGAAGCCACTTCTACTAATCAAGAAAGTACACCAACCCAACAAGATGAAATAATCGTCAATGGTACTAAAATCAATTCTTACCCTATTATAATTAATGATTGTACATTAGTGCCAGCTCGTGATGTCTGCAAAAATTTAGGTTTCACCATATCTTGGGACAGCGACGAACAAACAGCTACTATTAACAGTAAAAATATGAAATCTACTGTAAAAATTGGTCAAGATTTATATACTGCTCAAAGCACTATTGCCCTTGGCATGACTGCACCTATCTCCCTTGGTTCTGGGCCATTGCTCATCAATGACAAATTATACATTCCAGCAGAACTTTTCCGCATTTTACAAGGAAATAATCCAGAAAGCTTGATTTACAATAATCATCAAATCCTTTTAAATACTATTGAATAAATTAAAAATCATTAAGATATATATTTTATATTCTTAATGCTTTTTTTATCTATTTTTTGCAAATTATTTACCTAGATTTAGCCAAAGCTAAATTAAAATTATACATTCACTATATATACTAAAATCAACTTAAAAATATTGCTCAACCGTTAGCAGA
The DNA here is from genome assembly GCF_000378365.1 of Megamonas rupellensis DSM 19944. NCBI lineage: Bacteria > Bacillati > Bacillota > Negativicutes > Selenomonadales > Selenomonadaceae > Megamonas > Megamonas funiformis. The sequence goes on from NZ_KB899572.1 coordinate 6,019, forward strand.
TTGGAATGTTGATATATGCAAAATTTGTCTCGTCGTAATTTCTTTAAATTAGGTGCTGGTGTTTTAGCTGGAGCTGCACTTTTCGATTTAACAGGCTTAAATCATAAAGCTTTCGCTCAAAAAATAACACCTTCTAATTTTAAAATAAATCCAATTAAATTATCTGATTTACCACCAGCTACAAAAGCACCACTTAACTCACAGCTTGTCAATAATGCTTATGATTACATAATCTCTAGTGTGGAAAAAATAACAGATAATAAACTTCGTCAACAAACATTAAATTTAATCAAAGATACACGTCCTAAATTTATGCAATTATACACATCTTCTACAGATGTAACTAATATTTACAATGAACTTGCTAATAAAGGCTTGATTGATACTTCCATCATCAGCCCAGAACAATTATTTCCACCACTAAAAACTAATAAAAATCCACAAGATTTCATTTCTGCTCCAGGCAGTGGCTATGCTAGCCATCATTCTTATCCTGGAGGACTTCCAACTCATACAGCAGCCAATTTATCTATTTCTGAAGGCGTAGTCAATACTTATAAATTAATCTTTGGTTATGCTGTAAATACTGATATTGTACTTTCTGCTCAAGCTTTACATGATTTAGCTAAACCATGGGTATTCCAGTGGAATGAAGATGGAACTTGTCTTCCTGAATATTCCATTGCAGGTACAGGAGCACATCATATTTTAGGGCTTGTTGAAGCTATTTATCGCAATTTACCTGCTGAAGAAATTGTCGCTCAAGCTTGTGCTCATAATCACCCTGGCAGTGATAAAGACGAAGAAAGTGTAGTTAACTGGATTAAAGCAGCAAGTATTATTGCTCAAAAAAACCCTGTAAAATATGGTTTACTTGATAAATCTGGAGATAAATTACCTACACCACAACATCAAGAAGGTTATATTGTCCACTTAGGCGACCATGACTGGGTATTAAGTGGTATTGTTGCTAAAAACACAGTAATTTACCTCAAAGAAATTGCTAAAACTGATTACAATTTCTCCGATAAAGATTTAAATGGTAAATTATTCAATGATTTTAGAAATTATATTGGTGCACAAGTTTCCTTCATGTATTTGCATAATCTCATGGCTCAAAATGGTCTTGAAGATGTACGCAATCTTGTTCATCAAATAGTTTTAAAATAAAATATTAAAATCTTACCTATCCCAATGACTCCTCTTATTGTCATTTATATAAAAGCCATAACTCTTTAACCCTTAGAGTTATGGCTATTTTCTTTATCTAAAATTATCAGTGATGTGAAAAGCCTTCTCCAGTTACTTCTCTTGCATCAGAAATAATAAAGAAAGCATTTTTATCTATATCCAAAGTTAACTCTTTTATTCTACTCACCTGTCGCATAGTAATCACTACATAAATGACTTTACGATTATTCTTAGTATATGCACCCTGTCCATAGAGAAAAGTAACTCCTCTATCTAATTCAATCATAATCGCGTCTGCTATCGCTTCCGGTTTTTCTGTAATTATCATGATGGATTTTCGCATATTAAAACCATCAATCATCTTATTGGTGAGTACACCACCTAAATACATACAAATAAAAGTGTATACTGCAATATTATAATCAAATAACCATACACTAGATAAAATAATCAAACAGTCTAAAACAAATACCATCGTTCCGACATTATATGAATATAATTTTTTAATCAGTGCTGCTATTACATCTACACCGCCTGTATTACAATTACTGCGAAAAATCAGACCAAATCCAATACCTGAGATAACGCCTCCTACAATAGCACATAACATAGGCTCTGATAATGGTGGATAAGCGTTTAAAAAAGCTGTTAAATCCAAAGCAACAGAAAATAAAATTGTGCCTAAAATTGTATCAAAAAAATACAATCTGCCAAAATAACGATAAGCAATATATAAAATAGGAATATTTAACAAAAAGTTCATTATCCCAATCGGCAAATTAAATAAATAATACAAGATAAAGGCAATCCCTGCTAACCCACCAGATAAAAAATTCATCGGTATTAAAAATAAATTATAAGCAGCGGCAGCCAGTAAACACCCAATAATAATTATTACATAACGCATAGCATGATTTAACATTAAAAACCCTCCTATCATTTCATAATAAAAATACTATATAAAGAAAAAAGAACAGACCAAAATTGTCTGTTCTTTAATCATAAATAATTCGCTAATCGCTAAAATTATTCATTCTTTTTAATTTATCTAATTAGTTTTCAGCTTTTTTCTTAGGAGCTACAGCAGTACGAATAGAAAGTTCACGTAACTGTTTTGCATCAACTTCAGAAGGAGCTTGTGTCATCAAGCAACCAGCACTTTGAGTTTTAGGGAATGGAATAACATCACGAATAGAATTACGTTTAGCCATGAGCATAACCATACGGTCAAGACCAAATGCAAGTCCGCCATGTGGAGGAGTACCATATTTGAAGGCATCAAGCATAAAGCCGAATTTTTCATGAGCTTGTTCTGGAGTTAAGCCGATTGCTTCAAATACTTTTTCTTGAGTATCGCTATTGTAAATACGAAGGCTACCGCCACCGATTTCTACGCCATTTAATACCATATCATATGCTTTTGCTTTTACGCGACCTGGGTCAGTTGTGAGATATTGTACATCTTCATCACGTGGTGCAGTGAATGGATGATGCATAGCTTTCCAACGTTTGTTTTCTTCATCATATTCAAACATAGGGAAGTCAACAACCCAAAGGAATTTATATTCATTTTCGTTAATAAGACCACGACGACGGCCCATTTCAAGACGTAATTCGCCAAGAGCTTGAGCTACTACAAGTGGTTTATCTGCAACTACGAGTAATAAGTCGCCTGTCTGAGCATTAGTTGCTTCTTTAATTTTCTGGAATGTTTCTTCACTGTAGAATTTTTTGAATGGAGATTTGATTTCTGTTTCAGTGTACTGAATCCATGCTAAACCTTTTGCACCATATCTTTGAGCATATTCTACAAGACCATCAAGTTCACGGCGAGGAATATTTGCATAGCCATCAACTTTGATAACTTTAACCTGTCCGCCATTATCAAGTACAGATTTAAATACTTTAAAGTCAGAGCCTTTAACGTATTCGGAAATATCCATGAGTTCCATACCAAAACGGATATCTGGTTTATCAGAACCATATCTTTCCATAGCTTCGTCCCAAGTCATACGTAAGAATGGAGTCTGTACTTTTTCGCCGATAGTTTTTTCAAATAAGCCGGATACTAAACCTTCCATTAAGTTTAAGATATAATCTTGGTCAACGAAGGACATTTCAATATCGAGCTGAGTGAATTCAGGCTGACGGTCAGCACGTAAGTCTTCATCACGGAAGCAACGTACGATTTGGAAATATTTTTCATAGCCAGCTACCATTAATAACTGTTTGAAAATCTGTGGAGATTGTGGTAATGCATAGAATTTACCAGGATTTACACGGCTAGGAACTAAATAGTCACGTGCACCTTCTGGAGTACTCTTTGTAAGCATTGGTGTTTCAATTTCTAAGAAACCATGTTCATCAAAGTAATCACGCATTAATTTTGTAACGCGATGACGAAGCATGATATTTTTTTGCATTTCAGGACGGCGAAGGTCTAAATAACGATATTTTAAACGAACGTTTTCATCAACATCAATACCATCTTGAATATAGAATGGAGGAGTTAATGCTTTATTTAAAATACGTAATTCTTCAGCATAAATTTCAATTTCGCCAGTTTCCATATTTGGATTTATTGTTTCTTTATCACGTAAAGAAACTTTACCACGTACAGCTACTACGAATTCAGAACGAAGGGATTCTGCTTTTGGAAATTGGTCTGCACCAATTTTATCTTCAGCAAAAACGAGCTGAACAAGGCCACTTCTATCACGTAAATCAATAAAAATAAGTCCACCATGGTCACGACGGTGAGATACCCAACCGCATAATACTACTTCTTGACCTTCGTTTGTGGCACGAAGTTCACCACAATGGTGAGTTCTTTTCATACCTTCCATTGTTTCCATTTTACTAATTCCACCTCAATAATTATTTTGTTAATGTAGTGAGTTTATTAAGCAATTCATCTATAGAGATTGTTTCTTGTGTACTTTCATTCATATTTTTAAGTACAACAGAATTTGCTTGCAATTCATCTTCACCTAAGATAATAGTGAATTTTGCATTAGCTTTATTTGCTTGTTTCATTTGAGCTTTCATACTACGTCCTGCAAAGTCCATAGCAGCTTTAAATCCACCTCTACGCAAATTAGCTAAAATTTCAAAGGCTTTTGCCTGTACAGTATCACCTAAAGCTACAATAAATACATCTGTATCATAATTAGTTTCAGGTAATAAATTCTGCATTTCAAGAGCGAGCAATACTCTTTCAAGACCTGTAGCAAAACCTACAGCAGGTGTAGATTTACCGCCACATTCTTCAATAAGACCATCATAGCGTCCACCACCTAAAACGGCAGATTGAGCACCAAGTGGTACATATTTTAATTCAAATGCAGTCTTAGTATAATAATCAAGACCACGTACAAGACCTGGATCTAATTCAAATTCTATACCAGCAGCTGTTAAGAATTCTTGTACTTTATGGAAATGATCATTACATTCATCGCAAAGACAATCAGTAATAGCAGGAGCGTCTTGCGCCAATTCTTTACATTTTTCATTTTTGCAATCTAAAAGACGCATTGGATTTCTATCATAACGAGATTTACAATCATCACACATCTCATCAATTACAGGTTTGAAAAATTCTTGTAATCTTTGACGATATACAGGTCTACATTTTGGACAACCTACAGAGTTTAATAATAATTTTATATCTTTAAGCCCTAAATCTTTTAGGAACTGTACAGCTAAAGAAATGATTTCAGCATCAACTGCTGGATTTGCTTCACCTAAAGCTTCTACACCAAACTGATGGAATTCACGATAACGACCAGCTTGTGGGCGGTCATATCTAAACATTGAACCGATGTAGAATAATTTGCATAAATTTGTATCTGCATATAATTTATTTTCTAAGTAAGAGCGTACTGCTGCTGCTGTATTTTCAGGACGAAGAGTAATGCTTCTATTACCTCTATCTGTGAAAGTATACATTTCTTTTTCTACAACATCAGTAGTTTCACCAATACCACGTTGGAATAATTCAGTATGCTCAAAAATAGGTGTTCTGATTTCACGGTAACCATATTGACCGCATAATTTTCTAATTAAATTTTCAAGATATAACCAATTTCCTACTTTATCTGGAAGTATGTCTTTCGTTCCACGAGGAGCTTTTGTCAACATATAAAATATCACCTCTACATATTTTTAATCGCCATAAGCTTCTTTTAAAAGCATTGCTCGGCGTTCAATATATTTATCTATACTATTTAAATAAGTATATAAATCTTTTGCATTAAATGATGTTTGTAATCTCTTACCTGGATAAGTAATCTTACTAGTTGCTGCACCGCCAACACCTAAAATAGTCTGGCGTTCACCCATTATTTGAATATTATAAATGCCTTCTTGACCCTTTTTGCTATAACCTACATTTTCTAATTGACCACTCATATATCCTTGACGATAAATATAATATGGAATTAAACCATATTCATCAATAGCATTTGTCATTATCTTAGCCATAGCTTGAACCGTTTCATCATCAGGCAAAACAATATTATCTCTTATAAGCTTTAATTCTGAACCTTTCTTTAGTGCCAAAGCATGCAAAGTTATATCATCTGGAGCTAAATCAATTACTTTATTAATCGTATCTTGAGCATCTTTTATATCTTCACCAGGAAGCCCAATGATTAAATCAGCATTCACATGTTTTATACCAGCTTGACGCACTTGTTTAAATGCACGCAAAATATCTGCTGAAGTATGTTTTCTACCAATTAAAGATAATGTTCTATCTTGCATTGTCTGTGGATTTACACTAACTCTATCTGCACCATATTTTACTATGGATTTTGCTTTTTCAAGACTTAAAGAATCAGGTCTGCCTGCTTCCACAGTGAACTCTTCAACATAATCGCCTTTAAATGATTTAGCCACTAAAGATAATAAATCATCAAAATCATTTTCATTTAAACTTGTAGGAGTGCCTCCACCTACATAAATACTTTGTACTTTAAAATCATATTGTTCTATTAAAGCTTTAATTTTAGTAATTTCATAATTTAAAGTCTGCAAATATTTGCGAGTCATCTCGCTACTTGGCAATATACTTGAAGGAAAAGAGCAATATAAACAACGTGATGGACAAAATGGAATTCCTACATAAACACTGATGAGTTTTGGGTCATTTGCTTTTGCCAAAAAAGGTAATTGTAAATAAGCAATATCTGTGATTAGATTAGCTTTATCTATTTGTACCTCATAATCACCTTGTAAACGTCCTATCACACCTTGACGGTCTAATCCTTGTTCCATTAAACGGTGTACGATTTTTGTTGGTCTAACTCCATGAAGTATTCCCCAAGGAGCTTTTTTAGCTTGTAAATCTTCGCAAAAGATATGATATAAATTTAATTTAATTAAACGATTAGTCCCTGCTTTTACACTTTCATCATCATGTAAAAAGCTTTGTCTTGTATAAGTCCATAATTTTTCATCTTTACGCAAAGTCAAGACTGTTTTTACACCATTTAAAGCCACATCATCATATATATTCTCTATTTTCAATTCATCGTAATCGAAAATAGTATCATCTGCATCATTTATTTCTACTTTAAATAATACTAAAATCTCTTTTACTATCTTTACAATAATTTCTTTTGTACTATTTAAATAAAATGTTTTTATTTTCACGATTTCATTTCACGCTTTTTCTGACAATCTTCACAATAACCAAAGAATTTTAACTGATGGTCTACAATTTTGAATTTGCATGTATCTTCTATTTTTTCTTCGAGATTACCTAAAAGGTCATCTGTGAATTCTAAGACTTTGCCACATTCTACACAAATTAAATGATGATGTTGATGTTCATTAGGACTTGCATCATTTAATTCATAACGACGGCAACCATCGCCAAAATCGAGATAGTTTAAAATATTTAAGTCGCTCAATAATTCTAAACTACGATATACTGTAGCTAAACCAATTTCGCATTTTTGTTCTTTTAAAATAAAATGCACATCTTCAGCGCTTAAGTGCTGGCTAGGTCTATCTAAAAAAATTTGCAATACTATTTTTCTTTGAGGAGTTAATTTATATTGAGGACCCGCTAACTTTTGCTTTAAATCCTCCATAGTTATTTTTACAGGCACTAAAAACCCTCCTTTAATCTCTGTTAGTTTCAAATATATATATTTTAGCAAAAATATACTTATATTACAAAGTTTTTATTATGATTATTATAACATTTTCTCAAAAAAGCTTTCAACTAAAGTATTATCTAACAAATTTAAAACAAAAAAGCCCCCGAAAAAATAATCTCTCGAGAGCTTTTTTATATTTTATATCTTTAAGAAAATTAGTCTACAGTTGTTACTTTATCAATGAAGCCATGAATATCTTTTTCTTCACCACTTTGAAGTCCTGTGATATAATTGAACATTTTTTGAGCAAATGGTCCAATTTTACCATCATTGATAGTCATTACTTTATCTTTATAGCCGAGTACACCAACAGGGGAAATTACAGCTGCTGTACCAGAACCGAATACTTCTTCTAATTTACCGTTTTCGTAGTCTTCTACTAATTCATCAATAGTGATAGGACGTTCTTCTACTTCCATGCCCCATTCTTTAGCTACAGCAAGAACAGTTCTTCTTGTGATACCATTTAAAATAGTACCATCTAAAGCAGGAGTTACGATTTTACCATCAATTTTGAATAAAATGTTCATAGAACCAACTTCGCCGATGTATTTACGATGTACACCATCTAACCACAATACTTGGTCATAACCATTTTTGTGAGCTTCAAGACCTGCATGGAGGCTTGCTGCATAGTTAGCTGGAGTTTTTGCTTCGCCTAAACCACCTTTTGTTGCACGAACATATGTATCTTCTACCATGATTTTTACTGGAGCAAATCCATGTGCATAGTAAGCAGCTACTGGAGAAAGAATGATATAGAATTTATATCTTTTAGATACGCTAACACCTAAGAATGGGTCATCTGCAAAGATGAATGGACGAATATAAAGGCTCTGACCTTTTTTATTTGGCACCCAATCTTTTTCAATAGTGATTAATTGATGAAGAGCATCATATACTAAATCAACATCAATTGGTGGAATATCAAGAATACGAGCTGAATTATTTAAACGATTTAAATGGTCTTTAGTACGGAAAATAACTACATCTTTGCCCTGACGGAAAGCTTTCATACCTTCAAAAATAGCCTGACCATAATGAAGTGTTGCATTTGCTGGGCTAACTTTTATTTCTTCGTAAGGTACAATCTGAGCATCATGCCAGCCTTGACCTTCATCATAAGTCATTTCAAACATATAATCTGTAAAATGTGTTCCAAAACCAATAGTGGAAACATCAACTTTTTCTTTTAATGTTTTTGTTTCAACAAATTTAACCATAATTACATCTCCCTAATTGATAGTGTATTCATTGTACAACTTATCTATTACATAGTCAAGAAAAAAGTTTACATATTTACATATTTTTTACCAATAAAATAACTTTTTATGCTGATTATTCTATCTTTATAGCTTAATAAATTATTATAACAAGGATAAAATAATATTTATTTTATTTAAACTTCGCCAATAATGTAAAATAGAAAATCTAATAAATTTTATCATTATAAAACAAAAAAGCCGTAACCTTTTAATAAAAGGCTACGGCTTTATTTCTTAATTATTCAGCGTATACACTGATTTGACGGTTGTAACGACCTTTACGTTCGAAAGCAACACGACCAGCAATTTTAGCGAATAAAGTATCATCTTTACCGATGCCTACGTTAGCACCTGGATGGAAATGAGTACCTCTCTGACGAACTAAAATGCTACCTGCAGTAACGATAGTACCAGCATGTTCTTTAACGCCAAGACGTTTAGATTCGCTATCACGACCGTTACGAGTACTACTAACACCTTTTTTATGAGCGAAAAGCTGTAAATCAAAATTGAACATTCAAATTCACCTCCTGATATTTAGAACAGAAACGTTTTTTGGATTAGATTTCTCTATTTCCGCAAAACCAAGTACAGCTACAGCAAAGACAGCTTCTGTTAAATCATCAGCTTTATCTTTCAGAGCCACACTTAAATATCCGGGCTTTACATCATAATTTATTTCACGATGTAAATGTTTTGCCAAACCTAAAATAACTGACTGAGCCAATGCAGAAATCCCAGCACATACAATATCTTGACCATATGCGCCTGCTCCTGCATGTCCTTCTACTAAAAGACCGATGACTTTATTATCATCTTGACGCATTACAGATATTTTTATCATTATGCTTCGATTTTTTCAATAGTTAATTTAGTGAAAGGCTGACGATGACCCTGACGACGACGATAGTTGGATTTAGCTTTGTATTTGAAAACTAAGATTTTTCTAGCTTTATCTTGTTTTTCAACTTTTGCAGTGATTTTAGCACCTTCAACAACTGGAGTACCAACTTTAACATCTGCATCATTAACAACAGTTAAAACCTGATCAAAAGTTACAACATCGCCTTCATTAGCTGCGATTTTTTCAACAGTGATAACGTCACCTTCGGAAACACGATACTGTTTTCCGCCTGTCTGGAAAATAGCGTACATTCAATTACACCTACCTTAATTAATACTCGCCAATTACGGTTAGTCAAAGACTATTTATAAACCTTTTTGTGCGGTTGGGAAACCTTAATTTCTTAAGGCTTACATCTTGAAATTCTATCATATTTAAACTAATAATGTCAATAAAATTATTAAATAAATAAAATTATTATTTGACAATAATACGTATACATACTAATATAATTTTATACGTATACGTACTATTATAAAGGAGGATTTTTTATGTATTATATTACCAAAGCAAAAAATATTTTATTTGCACTCTTTTGCTGTTGTATTTTATTATCTAATGTTGCTTATGCACAAGATAAATCGCAAACAGCCCCACCACCTAATTTACCTAGTGAATTATTTGATAATACTCCTCTAACACCTACAAAAGTTTTTGACAATCTTTATTGTATAGGTACAAAAAGCGTTGTAGTTTGGGCATTGCAAACTTCTGATGGAATCATACTCATAGATTCAATGTGGGATAATAACGACGCCCAATTAATCATTGATGGCATGGAAAAATTAGGATTAAATCCACAAAATTTAAAATACATCTTGATATCTCATGGTCACGGTGACCACTATGGTGGAGCACAATACTTAAAAGATAAATATAATGCTAAAGTCTTTATGAGCAATACTGATTTTTATTATATGAATAATACTTTTGATGGAGCAAATGGTTCTCGTTCACCAAAATGTACTGTAGATGAATTTTTAACAGACGGACAACAAATTACCTTAGGTGATACTACTGTTACTGTCGTATCCACTCCTGGTCATTCTCCTGGTTGTGTTTCTTTTATCTTCCCTGTAAAAACTCAAGGTAAAACTTATATGGCTGCTCAATGGGGTGGCACAGGTATTCCTAAATCTATGGAAAACAAAGTCCAATATAAATCTTCCCTAGAACATTTTGCTCAATATTGTCATGATAATAATGTAGTTGTTGAAACTACTGCTCATTTATTCGCTGATAACGGTTATGCTAAATTAAATAATGTAGTAAATTCTACTTCCATAGAAAATAATCCATTTTATCTAGGTCAAAAAGGCATTGATAATTATCTCAATAACTTATCTTTAGAAATAGATAGAGCTATCTCTAATTCTATAAAATAAATATCTAAATATAAAAAAGGAGTCTAAATATCTTAGACTCCTTTATCTATCTTCACCTTTATATTTTATGTTACAATAAAATATATTTAAAACTTGAGGTGTTATTTTAATGTTTCTTGAAAAATCTTTAGGATATACAATTTGTACCATAGCTAGAAAAATTCATCAAAATTTGACACATAAATTTTCCCCATATAATATTACGCCAGAGCAATGGGTAGTATTAAATCAAATTCACATCAATAAAAATATATCTCAAAAAAAATTAGCTGATATTATCCAAAAAGACCCTAATAATGTAAAAGTTCTTGTTGACAAATTAGAACAAAAAGAATTAATTAAGAGAGCTTCCAACCCTAACGATAAAAGAGCGTTTTTTTTATCTACAACAAATAAAGGTATCGAGCTTATTGATACTTTAAATGAAGTGGATATTTCTGTAATTTCTGATGTAGAAAAAAGCTTAACTAAAGAAGAAAATATTTTATTATTAGAATTGTTATCTAAAATTGAAAAAAATTTTTCATCTTCTTCAAAATAAAATATTTACCATCAAGTAAAAAAGGTTAAGACAAATGAGTATATCTCATCATCTGTCTTAACCTTTTTTTATTTCTCTATACCATATTTTTTTAATGCTTCATAAGCTGCATGTTGTTCAGCTTCTTTTTTAGTAGTGCCTTTTCCTTTGCCATCAATTTTTTTATCAACAACTACAGCAAATTCAAAAGTTTTTGCATGGTCTGGACCTGTTTCTGCCAATAATTTGTACTCAACATGTTGTCCTTTTGCCTGCACTACTTCTTGCAAAATAGTCTTATAATCTTTTAAATTATATCCATATTTTACAGCAATAAATTCTTCATTTAATTTATCAAGCACATATTCGTAGGCAGTCTGCCAACCTTGGTCTAAATAAATAGCTCCAATAATTGACTCAAAAGCATCTGCTAAAATTGATGGTCTATGTTCTCCACCAGTTAAGCGTTCGCCTTTACCCAATAACAAATATTGCCCAACATTTAAATTCATAGCAAGTTTCGCTAAACTTGTCTCACAAACAACAGAGGCACGAGCTTTTGTCATTTCACCTTCAGGCATTTGCGTAAAAGTTTTAAATAAATATGTGCTAGAAGCTAATTCTAAAACAGCATCACCTAAAAACTCCAAACGCTCATTATGAAGACTATGGTCTTTAGCCTCATTAGCATACGAGGTATGTGTCAAAGCTTGATTTAATAAATTTAAATCATTAAACTTAACACCTAATCTAACGACTAATTCCCCTAATTTTTGTTTGCGTTTTTCTGATAAATTCATTTATAAAACCTGATTTACTTAAGTTTTTTCAATAAAATAGCTGCATTATGACCGCCAAAACCTAAAGAATCAGAAATAGCTGCATTGATAACTCTTTCTCTAGCAACATTTGGTACATAATCCAAATCTAATTCTTCATCTGGAGTTTCATAGTTGATTGTAGCAGGCATAATATCATTTTTAACAGCTAAAGCTGTAGCGATACATTCAATACCACCAGCAGCACCGAGAAGGTGTCCTATCATGGATTTAATAGAGCTGATAGATAATTTATACGCATGATCACCAAAAGCACGTTTAATAGCTGCTGTTTCAGTTCTTTCATTCAATGGAGTAGATGTACCATGAGCATTGATATAATCAATATCTGTTAATTCAAGACCTGCATCTTTTACTACATTTGTGAAACAACGAGCAGACTGTTTTGCTTCTGGATCTGGGCTAGTCATATGATAAGCATCAGAAGTTGAAGCATAACCTGCGAGCTCAGCATAAATTTCAGCACCACGAGCTACTGCATGTTCATAGCTTTCTAAAATAACAATACCAGCACCTTCACCCATGATAAAACCACTGCGGTTTTTATCAAATGGACGAGAAGCTTTTTGTGGATTGTCGTTCATATCTGTGCAAAGAGCTTTCATAGAAGCAAAACCTGCTACTGGAAGTGGAGAAATACACGCTTCTGTACCACCAGCAACCATTACATCTGCTTCACCGCGCTGAATAACACGCATAGCATCACCAATAGCATTTGTACCAGTTGCACAAGCTGTTACAGGGCAAACGCTAGGGCCTTGAAGACCAAATGTAATAGAAGTCATGCCTGCTGCCATATTGCTAATCATCATAGGCACGCAGAAAGGACTTACACGACCTGGACCTTTAGTGAATATAGTATTGTATTGATCATGTAATGTTTCAATACCACCAATACCACTACCAATAAATACGCCAATACGTTCTTTATCTTCTTTAGATAAATCCATATTTGCATCTTCAAACGCAAGTTTAGTTGCTGCAATAGCAAATTGAGTATATCTATCCATGCGTTTTGCTTCTTTTCTATCGATAAAATCAGCAGCATTAAAATCTTTTACTTCTGCTGCAATTTGAGCTTTAAAATCACTAGCGTCAAAATGTGTAATTTTATCTATACCGCTTTTACCTGCAAGAAGACCTTGCCAAAAAGCATCTTTACCAATACCGATAGGGGAAATTGCTCCTAAACCAGTAATAACTACTCTATTTGTCAAAACAAACACCTCTCATTTAATCTATTGCCGCAACTTCCGATTTTATTCTAGAAATTATCTCTCTAACTGGCAATATTTCTTTGATTCTGTGTATATATTCGCCTGTAAATACCAGACCATTTTCTACGTCTCCCTGTTCTGCACGAATCAATGAATCAATTATACAGAAATTATGTTTACAGCTCTTTAAACATGCTTTACATCCTTTTGGAGGAACTGGGCCTACCATTATTTTATCTGCAAATGGATTTCTTACAGCACGTCCTGGAAGACCTACTGGGCTGTGTATAACTACAATGTCGTCCGGTTTAGATTTTAAATAAAATCTTTTTAAAGCCGGAGCTGCATTGGATTCTTCACTGGCAGCAAAGCGTGAACCCATTTGTACACCACTTGCGCCCATCTTTATAAGATCAACAATGTCTTGACCGGAAAGCACTCCGCCTGCTGCAACAACAGGAATATCCACAGCTTTTGCGATATCAGGAATTAATTCACGTATAGATGTACTAGTTCCTAAATGTCCGCCAGCTTCTTTTCCTTCAACCACAATAGCAGCAGCGCCAAGACGTTGGGATATTTTCGCTAATTTAACAGATGAAACAATCGGTACGATTGGTGTACCAGATTCTTGTCCAAGACCAAACATATCGCGGGAAAATCCTGCACCAGCTACTACAAGGTCAATACCTTCTTCGATAGCAGTTTTTACAATTTCACTAAAACCTCTAGCTGCAACCATGATGTTAATACCAATAATTCCAGACGTTAAAGATCGCGCCAAGCGAATTTCATACCTTAATTCATCAGTAGGCATACCAGATGCAGCAATCAAACCAATGCCGCCTTCATTAGCGACAGCAGCTGCAAGTCTTGCCGTTGATAATCTAACAGCCATGCCCCCCTGAATAATAGGTACTTTTGCAATTTTATTGCCAATTTTCAATTCAGGAAGTTTCAAAAATAACTCCTCCAATCCGCTTTTCTTCTATTATCTTTAGAAAGTCCCGTGGAGTAACCACGGGACTTTTCTAAGGAAACGCTAAAATTATTTATTTTGGTCTATATAGGATACAACGTCCTGAACTGTTTTAATTTTTTCAGCAGCTTCGTCAGGAATTTCAATACCGAATTCTTCTTCGAAAGCCATGATTAATTCAACAATGTCAAGAGAATCTGCACCTAAATCGTCGATGAAAGTAGAATCGATATTAACTTCATCAGCTTCAACGCCTAACTGATCAACAACGATATCTCTTACTTTATCAAAAGTAGCCATTCCTCGTCACCTCCTCCTCAGAATAACCTTTTATTTATTTATTCATTATTACATTACCATACCGCCATCTACATTGACAACCTGTCCTGTAATATATGAAGCCTTATCAGATGCCAAAAATACTACTGCATTTGCAATATCTTCTGGCTGACCCATTTTGCCAAGTGGAATAGAGCCCACTACTTGAGCCTGTGCTTTTTCTGGCATAGCTGCTGTCATATCAGTAGCAATAAAACCAGGAGCTACAGCGTTAACGGTAATACCACGACTAGCCATTTCACGAGCTAAAGATTTTGTAAAACCAATTACACCAGCTTTAGCAGCAGAATAATTTGTCTGACCTATATTTCCCATTATACCAGAAACAGAAGTCATATTGATAATTTTTCCAGAACGTTTTTTCATCATATATTTTGCTGCTACTTTTGTACAGTTAAAAATACCTGTTAAATTTGTATTAATAACAGCATTCCAATCCTGAGATTTCATACGAATGAATAAACCATCACGAGTTATACCCGCATTATTTACTAAAATATCAATCTGTCCAAATTCAGCTATTACTTTTTCTACCATTTCACTAGCAGCCTGTTCATCACTAACGTCAGCTTGAACAATCATAGCTTTGCCGCCCATATCAGTAATTATATTCTTTACTTCTTCAGCAGCAGCCACATTTCCTGCATAATTGATAGCTACAGTAGCACCTTCTTTTGCAAGTTCAATAGCAACTGCACGACCAATTCCACGAGATGCTCCTGTTACTAACGCAACCTTACCATCTAAAAGCATATTATCGAACCTCCTTGAAATAGTCAAGAGTTTTTTCAAGAGATTCTATATTTTCTACGTTTAAAGATTTCAATTTACGGTCAATACGTTTATTAAATCCACATAAAACTTTACCAGGACCTACTTCAACATAAGTATCAGCACCAAAATCTTTCATTGTTGCGATACAATCTTCCCATTTTACAGGGCTTGCAGCTTGTTTTACAAGACTTACTTTGATATCTTCTGCTTTTGTTAAAGCTTCAGCTGTAACATTTGTTACTACTGGAATAGTAGCATCAGATACAACAACTTTATCAAGTTCTACAGCAAGTTTTTCAGCTGCAGGTTCCATTAATTTACTATGGAATGGTGCACTAACTGGTAAAATAACACATTTTTTGGCACCAGCTTTTGTCATTTCTTCACTAGCTTTTTCTACACCTTTAGCAGTACCTGCAATTACAATCTGACCTGGGCAGTTGAAGTTTACAGCCTGTACTAAAGCAGTGCTTGCACTTACTTCTTCACATATTTCTACAATTTTATCACGATCAAGACCAATTACAGCTGCCATTCCGCCTTCACCAACAGGAACAGCTTCTTGCATGTACATACCACGTTTATGAACAAGATATACTGCATCTGCAAATTTTAAAGAGCCTGCTGCTACAAGTGCAGAGTATTCACCTAAACTATGACCGCCTACGATTTCTGGAGCAATTCCGTTTTCTTTTAATAATTCGTTACAAATAACGCTCATAGTCAAAATAGCAGGTTGAGTATTTGCTGTAAGTTTTAAATCTTCTGCTGGTCCGTTAAAGCACATGTCCATGATGGAGTAACCAAGTGCTTCATCAGCTTCTTTAAATAACTTTTTCGCAATATCATATTTGTCATAAAAATCTTTACCCATTCCCACTACTTGAGAACCTTGTCCTGGAAATAAAAATGCGAGTTTACTCATTTAGTAATCACCCTTTCGCCATTATTTTTATAAATTTATTATTTATTTGCAAATGTTTTGTGTGTTTTCCATCACTTTAGCAAGATTATTTACGATATCATCTATAATTTCTTGAACAGGTTTTATTTCGTTTAACATACCTGCAATCTGCCCAATCATTACAGAACCCATTTCTACATCGCCTTTTCTTGCTGCAAGATTTAATCCACCTGCACCTAATTTTTCAATTTCTTCAACTGGTGCATTTGCTTTTTCTAATTCATCAAATTTACGAGTTAATTTATTAGCTATAACACGTACAGGATGTCCTGTAGAACGACCTGTTACAACAGTAGAACGGTCTTTTGCACGTAAAACTAATTTTTTATAATTTTCGTGAGCGATACATTCACTAGAAACTACAAATCTTGAACCCATTTGTACGCCCTGAGCACCAAGAGCAAATGCTGCCATCATGCCACGAGCATCAGCTATACCACCAGCTGCGATAACTGGGATATCTACTGCATCTACAACTTGAGGCACAAGTGTCATTGTAGTGATTTCACCTACATGTCCGCCACTTTCTGTTCCTTCGGCAATGAGTGCATCAACGCCAGTACGAGCTAAACGTTTTGCAAGTGCGACTGATGCAACAACTGGTATTACTTTAGTACCAATTTCTTTAAATGCAGGTATATATTCACCAGGATTTCCTGCCCCTGTTGTTACAACTGGTACACGTTCATCAAGCACTACTTGAATAACTTCTTTAACAAATGGAGACATAAGCATGATATTTACACCAAATGGTTTGTCTGTCCATTGTTTTACTTTTTGAATTTCAGCTCTTAAAAGATCAGGAGGCATATGTCCAGCACCAATTATTCCAAGACCACCAGCATTAGATACTGCAGCTGCTAATTCAGCTGTACCAAGCCAAGCCATACCACCCTGAAAAATTGGATATTTAATATTTAATAATTTACAGATAGGATTATTTTCGAACATTGTTTAGTCCTCCTTAGCCCATTTCATAATGCAAGATGCCCATGTAAGACCTGCACCAAAACCAGAAAGAGCTATGATTTCGCCTTTTTTCAATTTTCCAGATTGATAAGCTTCAGCCATTGCAATTGGAATAGATGCCGCTGATGCATTACCATATTTTTCTATATTTACAAATACTTTATCCATTGGTAAATGCAAACGTTTTGCTGCAGATTCAATAATACGAATATTTGCCTGATGCGGAATTAAATAATCAATATCTTCTTTTTGTAATCCAGCACGTTCTAAAGATTTCATTACTGTAGAACCCATTGCTTTTACAGCAAAGCGGAATGTTTCTTTTCCGTTCATATGCAAGCAATGCATATGATTATCTATAGATTCTTGGTCTGCTGGATGTTTACTTCCCCCACCTGGAATTTCAATAGTGGTAGCGCCACTTCCATCAGCACCCAAATCAAAAGATAACATACCATAACCTTGTTCAACTTCACCAAATACAGCAGCACCTGCTCCATCAGCAAAGATGATACAAGTATTTCTGTCGTGCCAATTTACAAATTTAGATAATGTTTCAGCACCTACAACTAATACTTTTTTGTTAACGCCAGTTTCAATAAACTGTGTTGCAATTGCAGACCCATAAACAAAACCAGAACATGCCGCAGATAAATCAAAAGCTGCTGCATTTTTAGCTCCCAATTTTTCTTGCAAAATACATGCTGTTGATGGGGTATTACAATCGGCAGAGATTGTCGCTACTATTATCATATCTAATTCTTCAGCAGATACTTTCGCATCTTCTAAAGCTTTAATAGCAGCTTTATACGCTAATTCTGATGTTGGCTCATCTTTTGCAGAAATACGTCTTTCTTTGATACCTGTACGTTCTGTTATCCATTCGTCATTAGTATCTACTAATTTTTCAATATCTGCATTAGTGAGGATTTTTTCTGGAACATGATATCCTATTCCAATAATGCCTGCACTATTTAACTTCAGTGTCATGGCTCCAAATCTCCTCCTTGTCTATATTGTCTCGAATTTGAGTTATTACATCTTTTTGTACAAATTCACTGGCCTGTCTAATAGCGCTACAAATAGCTTTTGCATTAGAACTACCATGAGATATTATACAACAACCATTTACTCCTAGTAAAGGAGCTCCACCATATTCAGAAACATCTATATCTTTTCCTAATTTTTTTAAGGCAGGCATTAACATTAATGCTCCTAATTTAGCTAATATACCACCCTTATTTATGGCTTCTTTAGCTAAACTAACTAAAGTTTTTGCTAAACCTTCAGCAAATTTTAAAACAACATTTCCTACAAATCCATCGCAAACTACCACGTCAAATTGACCTGTTGGTACATCTCGACCTTCAGCATTTCCTTTGAAATTAATAGTTTTCATGCTTTTTAACATAGGATATGTCGCTTGAGCCTGTTCATTGCCTTTAGTTGCTTCTTCACCAATATTTAATAAACCTACAGCTGGATTTTCTAATCCTAGCATACATTTGGCATAGATTGACCCCATCAATGCACTTTGGCAAAGATGCTTTGGTTTACAATCTACATTTGCACCTGAATCTAACAATAAAGTAACGCTACCTTTTCCTGTAGGTATAGGTGTAGCAATTGAAGGTCTATCAATTCCCTTTATTCTGCCTAAAATAAATAACGCTGATGCTGCTGCTGCACCTGTATTGCCTGCAGATAATACAGCATCACATTTGCCTTCTTTTACTAAACGAGTAGCTACAACGATAGAAGAATCTTTTTTTCTACGCACTGCTACTCCAGGGTGTTCACCCATGCCCACTACATCACTAGCATGATGAATGGAGATGGTACTTTTTCTCCATTCTGGATAATTTTTATCTAACTCTTTTTGAATTTGAGTTTGATCACCGACTAGTACAATTTCACAATCATAGCGTTTAGCTGCAAGTATTGCACCTGCTACAATTTCTTTAGGTGCAAAATCTCCGCCCATAGCATCTACTGCAATTTTCATACCTCGGATCCTCCATTATCTTCTAATGAAACAAGAATAAATTTTGCTCTAAAAACTTCTTCTGTAACATTTTTAATTTTCACCCAAACAAAGAATTTATTTCCTCGTTTGTGTTTTAACTCTGCTTTAGCGATTAATTTATCGCCAACACGAACTGGAGCTTTATATTTTATATTAGCAACACCTGTTACCGCCATGGGAGCATCAATCAATGCTAATGCTAATGAATTTGCCTGTGCAAACATATATGCACCTTTTGCTATTTTAGTTTTTTCAAAAACCATATCTTCAGTGATATTCATTAGCGAAATGCCTGATTTTCCCAATTCTAATTCTAATAGTTCCCCAGAAACTTCACTACTACTAATAGATTTAACTTTTTTCTGCGTAGCTTCAGCTAATTGTTTTACTCGCTCTCTAAGCTCTGGTATACCTAGCTCTAAACGGTCTAACCTAATAGTCTGTATACTAACATTCAAAAGTTTTGCCAATTCCTCATCCGTAAAGAAGGGTTTGGATTTCACATAATCTATTAATAGACTTTGTCTTATTCGCTTTTTTTCACGTGTCATCCTTCACACCAACTTTTAGTACCAGATAATATAATCAGTTACAATTGGTTATTATACAAACTTTTTTTCTAATTGGCAAGTATAATTTCCCTTAACTAATTGACTATACAAGATAAAATCCAACTCAAAAATACATTTATTTTTACTATAAAATAAAATATGCTCCCTTTATAGATAGAGAAATTTAATATCACTATATCTATAAAGGGAGCATACTAATTCGCTCCAGAAAATTATTCTGCAGAAGCGATAACTTCTTTACCATCATAATAACCACATTCAGTGCAAACATGATGAGGCATTTTTGGTTCATGACACTGAGGGCATGCAACATAACCAGGAGCTTCTAATTTCCAGTTAGCACGACGTCTGTCACGACGAGCTTTTGACATTTTACGCTTAGGTACTGCCATTTACTACACACCTCCTTAAATAACTAAAGGTTCTTCAAGCTAAATTGCTTTTACCTATTTTTTCAATAAATCCTGCAAAGCTGCAAGTCTTGGGTCAATACTTTCCCTATTGCAACCGCATTCGGTTTTATTCAAATTAGCACCGCATACACTACATAATCCTTTGCAATCTTTGGAACATAAATGTTTTGTCGGCTGAGCAGAAATTATAATATCACGCACTAAATCGCCGATATTAATAATATCGCCGTCAAAATGATTTATCTCTTTAATTTTTGCAAATTCTTCATCTCTTGTATATTCTTCCGCAAAAGAATATTCACTTTTTGTCTGGAAATATTCTAAGCATCTATCACAAATCTCTGAAATAGTGCAAAAAATCTTTCCCTCTAAGCGAAAACAAGTACCAGTATTAGTTGCGGTTCCTTTGACCATGATGGGACCTTCTAATTTACAATCATCTAAAAGTGGCCCAATGTCTTCGGGTTTTGCATCAAAACTAAAAGCCTTTTCATGACCAATTTGTTCAGCTATTTCCGATACATTTATTTTCATCATTGCAATCAACCTCAATTCATTATAGCCGTAGCTATATATTTTGTCAAACAATCCAAGTAAAATTTTTAGGAAAAATTTTACTTCTATGCTAAAATATTTTTTATCGCTAAAAAAATTATAAAATAAAAATCAAAGAAAGTGAATTAAAAATGTCAATAACTGGAATTATTAGTGAATATAATCCATTTCATAATGGTCATAAATATCTCATTCAAAAACATAAAGAAAATTTTCCTGACAGTTATTTCATCGCTGTTATGAGTGGTAATTTCACACAACGTGGAGAAATTGCCTTAGTTGATAAATGGCAAAGAGCTAAACTTGCTGTAGCTAATGGCATTGATTTAGTCATTGAACTTCCTTTTGTATTTGCCGTTCGTAGCGCCCAATATTTTGCCAAAGGTGGCATTGATTTACTGCATAAATTACACTGTGTAGATACTATTTGTTTTGGTAGCGAATACACTAATGAAAAAGAGTTAACATTTATTGCTCAAACTTCTCAAAGTGAAAAATTTCAACAAATGTTAAAAAATAAACTTGCTGATGGTCAATCATATGCTGCTGTAACTAGTGAAGTTTTAAGTAATCTCACCAATATTTCTGAAGATATTTTAAAAGCACCTAATACTATTTTAGGCATTGAATATTTAAAAGCTAATTTAAATTTAGAAAAGCCTTTAACCGTAAATATTATTCAACGCATGAAAGCAGAACATAATGACTTGAATTATCAAGAAAATTTTGCTAGTGGTACAGCCATTCGCCATTCTTTATATACAAATAATAGCAACTTTTCCAAGCTTAAACAAGTTGTACCAGATGAAACTTATTTTCTTTTGCAAGAAATTCATCAAACAAAAGATTTACCTCATTTAGATTATCTGTTTACTAATTTAATCAGTAAATTACGACTAGCTAAACTTGATGAATTAACAAAAATTTATGGTATTCGCGAAGGATTAGAATATAAATTGTTAAAAACTGCCAATGAAGCTATCAATTTACAAGATTTCTTTCAAAAATTAAAATCGAAAAGATATCCTTTGACAAATTTACAACGCTTAACATTATATTTACTACTAAATATAACTAAAGACCTTATACAAAGATTTGATGATACAGGCGCTTTATATGCCCGTGTTTTAGCTTTTAATGATAAGGGTACAGAATTACTTAAACAAATGAAAAAAAATGCTTCTATTCCTATTATAACTAAAACAACATCATATTTAGACAGCAAAAAACGTTGCCAACAAAAATTGACAACGTTTGAAGAAATGTTAGCTATAGATACTTACGCTACTGAATTATATAATTTATGCTTTAATCCGTTTAAACCATATGGAAAAGATTTCACTACATCTCCATATTATTTTAAAACGAATAATGAAAATTAATTTTTCAACTAAAAATTAAAAGTGTAAACTTTGTTGCTTCATATGAATATTCATCAATAAGCCTAAACATGTTACATTCGTCAACAATGAACTTACACCATAACTCATAAGAGGAAGTGGTATACCTGTTACTGGCATAACCCCCATTGTCATACCTACATTTACTAATAAATGGAAAGCTAACATAGAGGTAATTCCTGAAGCTAATAACATACCAAAAGCGTCTTTACATTCTCGCGCTATTTTAACACCACGCCACAATACGATTAAATACAGACATAATAAAAATGCTGCACCAATAAAACCAAATTCTTCACCAACTACAGCGAAAATAAAATCCGTATGATTTTCAGGCAAGAAATTTAATTGACTTTGTGTACCGCCAAAAAGACCTTTACCAAAAAGCATTCCAGAACCAATAGCTATTTTCGATTGTATAATATGATATCCCGAGCCTAATGGATCAACATTTGGATCAATAAATACCATAATACGCATTTTTTGATAATCATGTAAAAATTGCCATATTATTGGCAGCATTGCTAAAAAACCACCAAATACAATACCTAATATTTTTAAACTAATACCAGCTACAAAAATCATTCCCAAGAAAATAGCTAAGAATACTAAGCCTGTACCCAAATCCGGCTGTTTTGCTACTAATAAAAACGGCACCAAAACGAATAAAGCAACTGGTATTACCTCTCTCCATTTACTCAAATGTCCAATTCTACTTTCTAATAATGACGCCAAAGCAATAATCATGATTATTTTAGAAAACTCAGAAGGCTGTATACTCACAGGCCCTATCTGTATCCAACGCTGTGCTCCTAATGCTGCATGTCCAAAAAACATAACAGCAAGTAACATGATTAAATTGAATATATATATCTTACTACCCCAATTTTTCAAAGCTCGATAATCAAAAAAATTCGTTATCATAAAAGCCCAAATCAATCCACCAACTGCAAACATACCTTGCCTTTGTAAATACCAATATCTATCGTCACTAGGTGTATTTACATGAGTTGCACTAGCTATTGTAATAAGACCTATTATTAAAATTCCAATGACTGCTAAAGTCAAAGGTAAATCCAACCGACGCAGTGTTCGATGCTCTCTAATATTGAACATAATTACCTACCATTTCTTCTTTTCTTCTAAAAATACTAATTACCTATACAAAATAATAGAGGATACAACTGATTTCATTTGTATCCTCACTTATTATAGCAATTCTTATCATAATGTCAAAGTCATTATCACTTCATCTGTATCTATATCGATAATTTTAATAGTTTTATCCTCTAATACAGCTACAGTTGCTCTATTATCTTCACGTTTACTAAGTGATGGAGAACCCGGATTTAAAAATACTGTATTTCCTCTTTTTTCTAAAACATTGATATGCACATGACCAGAGATGAAAATATCTGCTTTTAAAGCTTTAGCCATTTTATCTTTTGCTTCATCTGTTTCTACATAATGACCATGAGTAGTAACTATTTTTAAACCTTCTGCTACTACATAAGTATATGGTGCTTGAATTGGCATGTCTAATACTAAAGTGTCAACTTCACTATCACAATTACCACGGCAGATAACTACAGGCATACTACAAGCATTTAATTTTTCTGCAAGTTTGGCAGGATTATAATCGGAAAGCATAGGATTTCTTGGTCCATGATATAAAACATCTCCTGCATGAATAATCATATCTGCATCTTTAAAATATTTATCAAAAGCAAGTGAAAATCTTTCATGACAACCATGTGTATCGCTAATAATTCCAATTTTCATATCAAAGCACCTCTTTATCTTTATAATAAAATTATTCTAGCATTTTTCTAAAAAAAAATACATACTTGCACTTGTCATTCTAAAAATATCTTTCTAACAAAAAAGATTTCTTGAAAATTCAAGAAATCTTTTCTTCTTTTATTAGAGATTATTCATAGTTTTATTTTCGCCACAAAGAGCTTCAAAGTCTTTTACAAATACATCAACTGCACATCTTGCAGCATCAACTTTGATGAGATTTTCAATTACATCTGGAGCAATTGTGCTTGCACCTACACCATATTTAGCAAGCTCTAATACTTGTTGGGAATTTTTAAAACTTGCAGCTAAAATTTCAGTTTCAAGACCTGCATTTTTCAACATATCATGAATATCTTTTGCCACTTGAATACCATTTGCACCTAAATTATCAATACGATTTACATATGGTGCTACATATTTTGCCCCTGCTTTACCTGCTAAAAAGCCTTGCATCTGATTGTAAATTGCAGTACCTGTGATATTTACGCCTTCTTTAGCTAAAGCTTTGATTGCTTTTAATCCTTCTGGAATTACAGGAATTTTGATAAAAGTATTTTCACCTAATACTTCACGCATTTTATAAGCTTCTTTAATCATACCTTGTGCATCTTTAGAGATAACCTGTGCATGAAGTTCAGCTTCACTGCCGATAAAAGCTCTGATTTCACTTAAAACATCAAAAGGATTTCTTCCTGCTTTTTTCAAAATTGAAGGATTTGTTGTAACACCATCTACAGGATAATATTCATACATTTTTTTAATAGCATTAATGTCAGCATGGTCAACTAAAATTTTCATTATTATCGCTCCTATTCAATAATTAAATTTTTTATTCCATTTTGTTTAGCAATATCATAAAAAAATTGCAATTGTGCATTGCTATACAATTTAGGATTTTCTGTAAAATAATATTTTTTATCTAAATAACTATATTTAGCTTTTGCTAATGGATTGTAATTTAACAATTCATACTTTACTTTATCATAACAACTACTAATAAATCTACTGATTTGCTCAATATTTTCTTTTGTAGCCGTCAATGTTGGAATAAGCGGTGTTCTTACAATCACACAATCTTTTTTATCAGTTTGCAATAAAAACTTTAAATTATCTTTTATTACTTGATTATCTACATTTGTACATTTTTTATGCCAATCGTTATCAAAAATTTTTAAATCAGTATAAAATTCATCAACATATGGCAATATTTTTGCTAAAACTTCTTGTTTGACAAATAATGATGTTTCTATCGCTGTATGCAAATTCTTTTGCTTACATGCTTTTAATATAGCTAAAGCAAATTCATGTTGGAATAATGGCTCTCCTCCAGAAAGCGTAACGCCTCCACCATATTTAAAAAAAGCTTCATCTTTCGTTATTTCTTGCATAATTTCTGGTAAATTATAGTATTTACTATCAAATTGCAAGGCTCTTGTTGGACATTCTTCTATTACCTGTAACCAATTACTATCTTGCTGACGATTTAAATTCATCTTATCATCTACAAATTTTATCGCATCATTTTGAGCAATATGTTCACAAGTCTTGCACTTTATACATTTATTCTCTAGATATAATATTTGCTGTTTATAATCCAATCCTTCCGGATTTTGACACCATTTACAACGAAGGGGGCAGCCCTTCAAAAATACAGTTGTACGAATTCCTGCCCCATCATGCACAGCAAAACGCTTAATATCAAAAACTAAGCCTTTATCTTCAGACATTATCATATGTTGTTCTGGCGATGATTTCATTTTGTAACTCCCCTGCAAGCTCTGTAAAATACGCTGTATAACCTGCTACTCTAACAGTGAGTGAACTATATTGTTCTGGATTTTTTTGAGCTTTTAGTAAATCTTCTCTACGCACTACATTAAATTGAATATGCGGTATTTCTAAATCGACAAAAGTTCTTAAAAAATTAGCAAATTTATCTATACCTGTCTGTGTTTGGAAAAATTCTGGCAAAAACTTCATATTCAATAATCCGCCATTTGTCGTCAAATTATTATCTAAACGGGAAACAGATTTCAGTACTGCTGTTGGACCATTTAAATCTCTACCATATACAGCAGACATACCACCATCAGCTAATGGAGTTTGCGATAAACGACCATCTGCACTAGCTCCTAAATTTTCACCCATAGGCACATGAGCACTAACTGTATACATGCCCATATGATAAGCTCCACCTCGATAATTTGTAAATTCTCTGAGTTTTGCTCTGAATTTTCTAGCCCATTTAACGCCTAATTCATCCACCCAAGCAATATCATTGCCATATTTAGGTACATGATTTAATAATTTTTGACGAAGAATTTCTTGATTAACAAAATTATTTTTCAAAGCTTCTTCTAAAACTTTTGCTGATACTTTTTGTTCATCAAATACTAATTGTTTTATCACAGCTAAACTATCTGCCAAATTAGCCACCTGAATAAATTGTATTCCCGATAAATTATATTTTGCTCCACCTTTTGTTACATCAATGCCTTTTTCCATGCAATCATCGATTACACTAGATAAAAATGCTGTTGGCAATATTGCAATATGACCTTTTTCCACAGCTTCACAACAAGGAATCATCTTTTCTACAAAATAATTCATTGTTTGCTCTAAAGCTATTTCTAAATCTGCAAAAGTTTTATAAGTACTAAGTGAGCCCAAATCAGGTGCCATCTGTTTATCTGTCAATAGACATCTACCATGATTTAAAGTTAACTCTAATACTTTATTCATATTGAACATAGCCGCATCACTCCAACCAAGATTATTGCCCTGAGTTGTGAGTTCTACACAGCCAACAATAGCATAATTCATAGCATCTTGATGAGTTACACCTAAATTTTCCATTTCCTTAATGATAGCTTTATCATTGAAAAATTGTGGCATTCCACTGCCTTTGGCTACTACACGAATAGCATGTTTTAATAATTTATCATTAGTTTTTTCATGAAGTCTTACCGATAAATTAGGTTGTGGCAAGCCTAAATCTTCTTGTGCTGATAAAAATAGTTCTGATAAATCATTGCTAAAATCATTACCCTGTTCATCTACACCGCCAACAGCTATATTAAAGCCAATAGGAAAACCTGCAAAGTATTTTGCACTATGCTGATTGCGTAAATAAACAATTTCATTGAATTTTAACCATAGACATTCAATAATTTCTAAAGATTCATCTTTAGTTAAAATATTATTTTCTATATCTTTTATATAATATGGATATAAAATTTTATCCAATCTACCTGGAGAAAAACTAGACGCATTACTTTCCATATGCAAAATCACGAATAAAAACCATGTAGCCTGCACAGCTTCATGGAAAGTTTGCGGTGGTCTTTGGCTGATATTTTTACAAATATCGGCTACTTTTATTAAGCTAGCTCTATTTTTTTCATCAGTTTTGGCAGTAGCAATCAATAAATCATGATAACGAAGCATAAAATCTTGTACTGCTTTCATCACAATAATTATTGCCTGATAAAAATTTTTCTTATCTTCATCTGCATTCTCATAATGATTTTGAGCATCTTCTAGTAGACCGCTGACCCCTTTTTGCAGCCACTTTTCTACATTTGGACAAATATGTCCTTGTGCATGGTCTGTTTGATTTATTTTTACTACTTTATTTATCGCACTTATTTCTTGTCCAAAATTTTGTTTTATTACATCTTCTAGACTTTTGCCCTTCCAATAAGGTACTATCTGTTCACGAAAAATTTTTATATCTTCATCTCTTACTAAAAATTTATCTTGTTTTCGTGTTGGAATAGTTTCATACTCTCTATCCACCCAAGAAATACCGCTTTCAGGGAAAACAACGCCATAGCGCACACCTTTAGTGCGATTTCCCACTATCAATTCTTCATTTTCTATACCGATTTCTAATTCTCGCAAAGCATTTGCTAGTGCATAAGCTCGTTTTAAAATTATAGGTTCATTTTCATGTTGTTTATATGTTTTTGTAATAATTAATGCTTGTTCTATACTGACATATCTAGGTTGGGACAACATTTTTTCTTTTAAAATTTGTACGCGCTCTTTTATCATAAATACACTCTCCTCAACTATAAGCAACTGTCAGAAAATTCCATTCATTAATTTTATTATATAAAATTTCTTATTATTGTCAACAAGTTTATATTATTTTTTATTATTTATTATTATTTTATCTGCTGATAATTTCTATATTATATTTTAACAATTCTTTTTCTTCTGTTTCCGTCAAATTCTCATCAGTAATTATTCCTTGAAAATCTTCGATATTAGCATATTTATAACTTCCCGATTGTTTTAATTTTTCACTTTCTGCCATCATATAACTTTTTCTACTAATATTTAACACTTCTTTTTTCGTAATACCATCATTTGCCATATAAGTAGTTACTGCATTATCGTAAATATCTACACTGACAACACCCATAAAAGCTAAATCAAAACGGAAATTTTTCAACATCTCTATTGTTAAGCTGCCCACAAAACCATCTTTGCCAAAATCAAATTCTCCACCGATAAAAATTACTCTTATATTTGATTTTGCCAATATATTCACTATCTCCAACATATTCGTTACAATAATAGCCTTCAAATCACTTTTAGCAATGAGATAAGCCAGCTCAATATTTATCGTAGATATATCTAAAAATACAACATAATCATCTTTTATCAAGGATAATGCTTTTTGTGCTATCTTTTGCTTAGCTACTAAATTAATGGATTTTCTTTGTGTAGCAAATTCGCGATGCACATTTTCTTTTATTAATACAGCTCCGCCATACGTTTTTTTCAATTTGCCTTGCTGAGCCAATAAAGCTAAATCCTTGCGAATTAAATCCTCACTGACCTTAAATTTTGCACTCAATTCTTTTACTTTCACGCGACCATTTTCTTTTAATTCTTGTATAATCAAAGCATGTCTTTCTTCTACAAACACTTTTATCACCTTCAAAACTAAATTATTCCCCTTATTATTTTACTGCATAGCCTAAAAATCCAAAATAAAAAGATGAGATATCTATTTAAAATATCTCATCTTTTTTGTCTTTTATATTTAGTTTTAAAGTTTATCTACAAGCTAACACATCATTATAAAAAGCGTCCATTTCTTCTTTTGTATTGAAATTAGCTATATACATTTGATTTCCCATTGCCCCAGAAAGAGCATCAGCTACTCGTCCTGACATCTTCATGTTAGCGCCGTATTTATGCATTATATCTTCATCACTCATCACGAAGTTTTTACCATCACGACGACCAGCAAATGCACAAAAAGCAGTCTGACCAATTCCTCTTAAGGAACTATCATATGCTATCATATCTGCCCATATTTTATATACATCGGTACTTTGTGAAAAGTTCATCATGTCTGGGCTAATACCGCCACTTGGTCTCATATTTACTTCAAGCCCAATGAGTTCACCTTTTCTACCTAAACCTTCATGGTCTTTCAATAAACGGAAAAATTCAAAATGCACAAAACGACTTTTTACGCCAAAACTTTTTACTGTCGCTCTACCCATAGCACGTGTATCATCAGCTAAATTATTTAAAATATAAAAAATACTATTATCTGCATTATTTACTACATCCATGAGTGACATTGGTGTTACATTACCAATCTCAAAAATTGGCTCCCCATGAGAATTGATAATCGCATCATAAGAATTTATCTCTGCATATATGTATTCTTCCATAATATATTCTATGTGCGAAAATTTTGTTGCAAAGAAATATGCCACTTCATCTTGATTATTGAGCTTATATGTGAAGCTAGCACCCACACCATTATTAGGTTTTACAATTACAGGATAACCAACTTCTTGAATAAACGCCATACAATTTTCCCAACTATCCACAATATGATAACGTGCTGTAGGAATGCCTGCTCTAGCATAAAATTCTTTCATTCTAGACTTATATTTTACCTTTGGCATATCTTCATTGTGAAAGCCAGTTTTAATATTAAAATCTGTACGCAATCTAGCATCACGTTCTAACCAATATTCATTATTAGACTCTAACCAATCAATTTCACCATATTTATTTCTAAAGAAAT
This sequence comes from Megamonas rupellensis DSM 19944, assembly GCF_000378365.1. Classification (NCBI taxonomy): domain Bacteria; kingdom Bacillati; phylum Bacillota; class Negativicutes; order Selenomonadales; family Selenomonadaceae; genus Megamonas; species Megamonas funiformis. The sequence goes on from NZ_KB899572.1 coordinate 36,362, forward strand.
CTACTGCTCTACAAACTTCATCATAATTTTCAAGACTGCCAACTTTATAATATTCATTCAAACTATCTTTTAGTTCTGGGCATAAATTATCATAAGGAGCATCGCCTATACCTAATACATTCAAACCATTATTTTTTAATTCTCTACAAAAATGCCAATAATTTTCTGGGAAATTAGGAGATATAAATATAAAATTTTTCATGATAATATCATAATATCCTTTCTTTATAATATCTTTTTTCATCTCTCTTCATCTCAACCTAGTAAATACGGTACAAAATAAGCTACTTGTTTGTGCCACCAATACCAATCATGACTACAATCATAACCCCAATAATCTACCCAAGTATTAATATTTTTTTCTCTTAAAATATCATCAAGTTGACCTGTTGAAGAAGGTATTTCCCAAGCTCCTTTGCCTACGCAAATCACAGATTTTTTTAGATTATATAAATGAATATATGGATGGTCATATGGCATATTTTTTAAATAATCCACAGGAGAATTATTATAAACAATATCGTCCATATAGCCATCAAATCCATAGCTTGCAGTGTAAATACCACTTAATGCCAATAATCTATCAAATAAATCTGGTCGACGATAAAATAAATTTGTTGCATGTGTAGCACCTAAGCTACAGCCAAAGACCATTATTCCAGGATAACCAGTCCAACCATTGCGCAAATTCACCATATCTCGCATAAAAGGAACCATTTCATCTGTAATATATCTCATCCATTGTTCATGACGTTCTGCTCTCCATCTTGGGTCAGCGCCTTTATTTGACCATGTTTCTTTATCCATTGTATCTATGGAAAAAACCATCACTTGACCGCTTTCTATCCATGGAGCCCAAGTATCTGTCATTTTAAAATTCTCAAAATCAAAAAAACGCCCATCTTGACAAGGAATATATAAAACTGGTCTACCTGCATGACCATATACTTTAAATTCCATATCTCTATTTAAATTATAGCTATATCTTTTAAAATACTGTACTTCCATAAACTATCACTACATATAGTAGCTAAAATTCACCTCTTATTATTTTTTATTTTTCATATAATAAAGTTTCAACAAAGAAAGGAATTTGTTTTTCCCAACTTGCTTCACTATGCGTACCATTTGGTACAATGCGAGCATTCAATCTGATATTTTTTTTCATCAACATTGAAGATATCATCGCAAATTTTTGTATCATATGTTTGTATCGTGGAAGTTCCTCTGTACCATAATCCATATAAACTACAGTATCTGGATTAATATTAGCGTTTTTTATCATTTTGGCTAATTTTTGTGGACCTGTCCATATAGATGGTGATAAAGCTGCCGCTCTAGAGAATATATGATTGTATTCAAGTATTGCATATAAACTCATTAATCCTCCCATGGAGCTTCCTGCGATAAATGTATTATTTCTATCAGAAAGTGTGCGGAAAGTATTATCAATTGTTGGCTTTAATTCATTGACAAACCAATCCATAGTAATTTTCCCTAAACTTTTGATATTCCCAAATGTTTTATCTTTAAATGGATACGGTGTATATTCTTTTAATCTACCATTATCTGGATTTTGATTACAAGCTGGAGCCACTACTATCATTTGTGTATTTGTATATTCAAGATATTCTTTTAATCCCCATGATTTTCCATAAGTGGCATCGCTATCAAAAAATACATTTTGTCCATCAAACATATATAATACAGGATAATATTCGTCTGGTTTTTCATTATAAGAATTTGGAAGATATATATATAATTTCCTATTTTCTTGGCCTGTTAATTCTGGTATAGTTATATCCCATACATCAATCACAATTATCACCATTACTGAAAACTTATAAATTACTTTATAAGGTTACACCTTTTCAATAAATCCTTTCTTTTTTGCTTAAGTATTTACTTAATACTCAACGTGGTAACTTACGTTTTAAAATAATAAAATTCATTTAGAGATTATAAAACTCATCATGTCTAATCTCAGGAGATTTTAAGGCTTCTAGAGAGATTTTTTATTAAATATACCATATTTCAAAACAAATTTCAACACCAACCCTAAAATTACATGTAAACATGTAAACTAATAATAATTAAATAAAGAGGATATTTCTATATGTTTTATAAAAATATCCTCTTTAATATTTATCTATATTTATTTAAAATATTATTTTATTTTCTTTAATAAGCTTGCCATTTCCATAGCTGCCATAGCTGCATCGCTACCTTTATTACCTGCTTTTGTACCAGCACGTTCTACAGCTTGTTCGATATTTTCAGTAGTTACTACACCAAAAATAGTAGGTACGCCTGTACTCATTCCTACTTGAGCTACACCTTTAGATACTTCATTACATACATAATCATAATGAGTAGTTGAGCCACGAATAACAGCACCTAAGCAGATAACAGCATCATATTTTCCTGTTTGTGCTAATTTTTTAGCTACTACAGGAATTTCAAATGCACCTGGTACCCAAGCAACATCAATATCATCTTCATTTGTTTCATGACGACGAAGTGTATCAATTGCTCCAGATAATAATTTACTTGTAATGAACTCATTAAAACGAGCTACTACAATACCAATTTTTAAATCTTTACCATTTAAATATCCTTCTAATATATTAGCCATTAAAAAAACCTCTTTTCTTTATACTTAATATTTGTATTAAAGATTATTATTTAGTATCTATTTATTATTTTAATAAATGTCCCATTTTTTCTTTTTTCACTTTTAAATAACCCGCATCATATTTATTAGCAGGGATTTGAAGTGGTACTCTTTCTACGATTTCTAAGCCAAAACCTTCAAGACCTGCTCTTTTAGCTGGATTATTAGTCAATAAACGTATGCTAGATAAACCTAAATCTTCTAAGATTTGAGCCCCAATACCGTATTCACGTTCATCAGGAGCAAAACCTAATAAAACATTTGCTTCAATTGTGTCTTTACCTTGGTCTTGAAGTGCATACGCTCTGATTTTATTTGCAAGACCTATGCCACGACCTTCTTGACGAAGATATAATAATACACCTTCACCAGCTTCTTCAATTTTTTGCATTGCTAAATGAAGTTGATCGCCACAATCACAACGCATAGAACCTAATACATCACCTGTTAAACATTCAGAATGAACGCGTACTAATACATTCTTTTTATTTCTTACATCGCCTTTGACAATAGCTAAATGACATTTTCCATCTAATTTGCTTTCATAAGCCATTACTCTAAAATGACCAAATTTATTTGGAAAATCTGCTTCAGCTACTTTTTCTACCATTTTTTCTGTAGTTTTACGATATTCTACTAATTGAGCTACAGTTATAAATACTAAATCATGTTTTTTGGCAAATTCAATTAAATCTGGAGTACGAGCCATATGACCGTCTTCCTTCATGATTTCACAGCAAAGACCTGCTGGTTTTAAACCTGCTAATTTTGCTAAATCTACAGTAGCTTCTGTATGACCAATACGGCAAAGTACGCCACCTTCTTTAGCACGAAGAGGGAACATATGACCTGGACGACGTAAATCTTCTGGTTTTACATTATCATCAATTAAAACTTCAACTGTTCTAGCTCTTTCAAAAGCAGAAATACCTGTAGTTGTATCTACAGCATCAACAGATACAGTGAAAGCTGTTTCATGATTATCTGTATTGTGGCTAACCATCTGATTTAAACCAGCTTTATCAATGAGTTCGCCAGACATTGGCACGCAGATTAAACCTTTTGCATGAGTAGCCATAAAATTGATGATTTCTGGAGTTGCTTTTTCAGCAGCTACGATTAAATCGCCTTCATTTTCACGGTCTTCATCATCTGTTACTAATACCATTTTACCTTGTTTAAATGCTTCAATAGCTTCTTCAACTGTATTGTATTTAAATTCCATATGTCTATACCTCATTTCTTAAAAACCATTTTCACGTAAAAAATCTAAACTCAATGATGATGATTTTGGTTTATCTTGTTTAAAACTCAATAATCTTTCTACATATTTACCCACGACATCATTTTCTACATTAATTATCGAACCTACTGATTTACTAAGTAGTGTTGTAACTTCAGATGTATGTGGTATTAGCGATACTGTAAAATTATCTTCACCTAAATGTGCTACAGTAAGACTTACTCCGTCTAAAGCAACAGAACCTTCAGAAATGATATATTTTAAAATTCTATCATTAGCTGTTAAAGTAACACGTGTAGCATTATCATCTTTTTTCATTTCAATAATTTTAGCAGTGCCATCAATATGGCCACTTACAATATGACCGCCCAATCTACTTGATAAAGTCAAAGCTCTTTCTAAATTGACTTTATCGCCAATTTTTAATAAACCCATATTCGTCTTGCGCATGGACTCTGGCATAACATCTGCTATAAAATAATCACTTGCTAAAAAAGTAACTGTTAAACATATACCATTTACAGCAATACTATCACCTAATTGTGTATTTTCTAAAACTTTCTTAGACTTAATAGATAATTTTATAGAATGAGTGCCTTTTGCTATAGCCTTTACAACACCGATTTCTTCTACGATACCTGTAAACACTGTATCACACCTTATCTTTATCTACTCTACCTATGATTAAAATATCTTCTTCTAATTTTTCAATTTGGATATCTTTTAACGCTAGAGCTTCTTGTAAATTTAAAATACCTGTTCCTGCTACAGGAGTTTTCGCTTCTTTACCGCCAATAATTTTTGGGGCAATAAAGAAATATACTTTATCTACTAATTTTTTTGCAACAAAACTTCCGCTTAAAGTAGCACCGCCTTCAACTAAAATGCTACAAATATTTTGTTGTCCTAAAATATCTAGTAATTTTTCTATATCTACTTTATCATTTTCATCTTTATCCACTACAATGACATCAACATCTTGAGCTTGTAGTTTTAAAATTTTATCTTTATCCGCTTTATCTGTAGTAGCAACAATAGTTTTTGCTGATTTATCTTGTACTACATTAGCATTTATATCAATTTTTAAACTGCTATCTACAACAATTCTAATTGGATTTTTTCCGCCATCTACTCTAGCAGTGAGCATAGGATTATCTTCTATCACAGTATTAATTCCTACCATGATACCATCATAAATATCACGTAATTTATAACCATACGCTCTTGATGTTTCATTTGTTATCCATTTTGATTGACCTGTTGCTGTAGTAATTTTTCCATCTAAAGTCATAGCAGCTTTTAAGACTATAAATGGTTTTTTATGTTCAATCCATTTAAAGAATACTTCATTTTGTTTACGCAGTTCATCTTGCAAAAATCCATATTCCACATGAATACCTGCATCTTCTAAAATCTTAAAGCCTTTACCTGCAACTTTAGGATTTACGTCCAATAAACCGCCATATACATTTTTTACTTTTGCTTCTACTAAAGCTTTAGCACATGGTGGTGTTTTGCCATAATGAGCACACGGTTCTAATGTTACATATACATCAGCACCTTGAGCTAATTCTCCTGCTTGATTTAAGGCATGAACTTCAGCATGTGGTGTACCTGCTTTTCTATGCCAGCCACAACCCACAATCCGATTATCTTTGACAATAACAGCACCGACTAAAGGATTAGGGGAAGTTCTACCGATTGCATTTCCTGCTAACTGCATGGCAAGTCTCATATACTTTTCATCGTAACTCAAAAAATCACCATTCTTTCTGTTCATTCTTTGGTTATAATTTTTAAAGAATTAAACAAAAAAGGCTGTTAAATGCATTGCAAATAACAGCCTAATCAGCTTTATATTATAAATTAATTATCTATACTAATTCACTTTTATAAACTAATTTATAACTTTCCATCTTTTCTCATCCAGACTATACTGTCGGCTTTGGAATTTCACCAAATCATGCAAATAATTGCTCGCGGGCTTTACCGCCGGTAGGGAATTGCACCCTGCCCCAAAGACTGCTTTATTTAGTTACAAGAACATCATAGCACTTTACTATGAATAAATCAATATTTATTCTTTATTATTTCAAATTTATTACATCTAAATCATCAGGTACATATAAATTTCCATAATAATATTGTTTACCTTCATCAGTGTATAATTCTTTGCGTTTATCTATATGTTTATCTTCTGTATGATATAAAATCAAATTTTTAACTTGTAATTGTTCCGCTAATTCACAAGCTTCTTTTACTGTACTATGGTGTTTTTCATATGGTTTGAAAATATCTCTATCTCCATATAAACAAAATGCTTCAGATAATAAATAATCAGCATTTTGAGCATAAATTTCACAGACTTCATTATATGGTTCATCACCTAAACAACATAAATTCATGCCATCTGCAAATTCAGCACTAAAACCAAATTGCTTTTCTTTTGTAGATAAAATATCAAAGAAAATGACTTGCATATTTAAAATTTCTCTTTGGTCGCCATCTTCAACCACATCAAAAATAATATTTTTGCCAATTTGTGCTAAATCTTTCTTTTTCAAAGTCAAATTTGCAATAGTTTCTACTACCATTTTTACTTTATCATGACAATAGATATGTAACTTGCCTTCATATTTTCCTTGGTTCATCAAAGTAGCTATCTTACGCACTACCCAAATTACACCGAGAACATGGTCTGTATGCGCATGTGTAATAAATAAGTGATGGATTTTTGTCATATCTATTTGCGCTTTTTCTAATTGAGCTAAAATTCCATTTCCGCCACCAGCATCAACTAAAAAATATTCATCATCTATATTTAAGGCAAAACATGTATTAAAACATTTTGTAACCATAGCATTGCCTGTTCCTAATAAGATTAATTTTCTCATAGCTAGCACCTCTATTAACATAATAGTTGTTAGTATTTATTATAGCACAAAAGAATAAACTCTGGGTTTATTTCCTACATTTCATCTATGTATACAAATACTTACCTATAATAATACATAACCTAGTCTGTTACTTTTTATTTATCATTAAAGAAAGCCATATAATAATAATTTATTATTTACTAACATGTCTATTTTGTAGTAAACTTAATTAAGTTAGTAATTCGAAATATGCAGGTGATATAATTTGTTAACAAAAAACAAAATGTTCTTCATTATTAAGAAAGATTTATCATCGCTAGAAAATTTATTACATGAGACGGTTACATCTCCTGTTGACCTTATAACTGATATCGGAAATCATCTTATAAGCTCTGGCGGAAAACGTATTCGACCCGCCTTATATCTTCTGGCGACAAAGAGTAATCCTAATTTAGATAAAGATTATGTAATGCCTCTTGCTATGGCACTAGAAATGATTCATACAGCTTCTCTTGTTCATGATGATGTTTTAGATAATGCAGCTACTCGCCGTGGTTCTGCTACTGCCAATGCAAAATGGGGAAATAATATAGCCGTACTTACTGGCGACTATCTATTTGCTAAAGCATTTGCAGCCATTGCTAAAAATGATTATGGCACGCGAATTTCTGAACGCTTAGCAACTATTGTCTGTGATTTAAGCGAAGGCGAAATCTTACAAAACCATTTTGGTTATACAATTCCAGACTCTATTGATATTTATTATGAACGCATTGCCAAAAAAACAGCTAATTTTATTGCTACTAGCTGTGAAATCGGTGCAATTGTTGCTAAATTATCAGCAAAAGAAGTTGATGCTCTCCGTGAATACGGTTATTGTATCGGTATGGCATTCCAAATAGTTGATGATATTTTAGATTTAACCTCTGACTCTAAAAAAATCGGCAAACCTGCTGGAAACGATATTTTGCAAGGTGTAATCACTCTTCCTGTAATTCATGCCTATAAGCATGGCGAAAATAGCGAAGAGTTAAAAAATATCATCGAAAATCGTCAAATGAGCTTAGAAGAATTAAATCGTGCTATTAATATCGTAAAAAATTCCAACAGTATTGATTTTGCAAGACAAACTGTTACAGAATTTTTAAATCGCGCTAAAAATATTCTACCTGATAGCTTACCACAGCCAGTTAGAACATCTTTCATTGAAATAGCTGATTTTATTGGTAGCCGTGATTATTAAAATAAAATTTTTACTGAGGTGACTTAAATGTTTGGTATTGGTTTTCCTGAACTTATCCTTATTTTAATCATTGGTCTTGTAGTATTTGGTCCTGGCAAATTGCCTGAAATTGGTCGTGCTGTAGGTAAAGGCTTACAAGAATTTAAAAAAGCCACTTCTGAATTATCAAATTCCGTTAATAATACTACTAATAACGCTTCTATAACTCCTACACCACCTAATCCAGCTAACCCAGAACAACCAGCTGTAGCTCCTGTCTTCATGCAAGAAACTGCTACAGAAAAAAATACTACTACTGCAAAAACAGAAACAACAACACCTAAAACTCCAGTTGAACCTGAAAAAACTACTAAATAATCTATAATAATTGACAACTACTTTTTAAATTATATTCTTTATTTAGTACTAAAAATAAAAATAAAAGTAAAGGTGATTTAAATGTATAGTATTGGTATTCCTGAACTTGTATTAATCTTGGTTATCGCTTTAGTTGTATTTGGTCCTGGTAAATTGCCAGAAATCGGTAAAGCTGTAGGCAAAAGTCTTCGCGAATTCCGTTCTGCTTCTACAGAAGATAATACAAAAACTATTGATGCTAAAAATGAAGACGAAAAAAAAGATAAAAAGTGAGGTAGCAATTTATGTCTCAAGATATGAACGAACATACTTCTGCTAATACTGTTACTGCTTCAACTTCAGAAAATCTACCAACAACTGAAGTTAACGAGCAGACAACTACAAATAATGGCAGTATGTCCATTATTGCTCACCTTACTGAGCTTAGAAAACGCCTTATTCGTTCACTAATTGCTATAGGTATTGGTAGCTGTGTTGCCTATTATTTTATTGAAGACATAATGCACATCTTAACAGGCCCTGCTGGAAAGCTTTATTATATGCAACCAGCAGAGGCATTTTTTACTTATATTAAAGTTGCTGTATTTGTCGGATTTTTACTTGCTCTACCTATAGTTTTATATCAAATATGGCGATTTGTTTTACCTGCCTTGATCGGTATGGAAAGATATTTAATCTCCGTTATCGTGCCTATTTCGCTAATTTTATTTTTAGCTGGTTTAGCCTTTTCCTTTTTCTTTGTCATGCCAGCTGGGATAAAATTCTTAATGGGCTTTAGCACTGAAGAACTTCAACCTATGTTTTCGCTAAAACAATATTTTGACTTTGTCATTGCCTTTTTATTGCCATTCGGCTTTATCTTTGAAATGCCTTTAGCCATTATATTATTAGCCAAAGTAGGTATTATTTCTTCAAAATTCTTAGCAAAACAACAACGCATTGTAATCTTTTTAACTTTTGTTGTTGGCGCTATTATCTCCCCAACACCAGATGTTTTTTCCCAATCTATGATTGCTATACCTATGATTTTACTTTATGAAATAAGTTATGTCATAGTTCGTTTTGCTATGAAAAAATAATGTTAATCACTTACGCAATATAAATATAAAGGAGCGATTTTTTTGGCTTTTTATGATTTAAGAGAATTCATCAACACTTTGGAGTCTCGTGGTATGCTCAAACGCATCAAAACTCCTGTTGATTGTAATTTAGAAATCACTGAAATCACTGACCGCGTTTCCAAAATGGAAGGCAAAAAAAATGTAGCTTTATTATTTGAAAATGTAAAAGGCTACGATATGCCTGTACTTATGAATGCTTTTGGTAGTATGGAACGCTTGGCACTTGCTTTTGGTGTAAATGATATTGAAGAAATTCCTAATGAACTTCGTGAAATCTTAAGATTACCTTATATTTCCCTTCAAAATAAAATGGATTTAATCCACATTATTCCAACTGCAAAACGTGCTATTAATTTCCCTAAATATGTAAAAAAAGCACCTTGCCAAGAAGTAGTTATCACAGATAATCCTACTTTAGATAAATTCCCTATTTTGAAATGTTGGCCTCAAGATGGTGGTCCATTCATCACTTTACCACTTGTATTCACTCGCAATCCAAAAACAGGTAAACGCAATGTTGGTATGTATCGTTTACAAAAATATGATGGTCAAACAACTGGTATGCACTGGCATCTTCATAAAGATGGTGCTAGTAACTATCGCGCTTATCAAGAAATGGGCAAAGATAAAATTGAAGTTGCAGTCGCTATCGGTACAGACCCAGTAATCACATATGCTGCTACTGCTCCACTTCCTCGTGACATTGATGAAATGGTATTTGCAGGCTTTTTACGTAAAAAATCTGTAGAAATGGTAAAATGTAAAACTGTTGATGTTGAAGTACCAGCTTGCAGTGAAATCGTACTTGAAGGATATGTAAATATCGGTGAAACTCGCCGTGAAGGTCCTTTCGGCGACCATACAGGTTATTATTCATTAGCTGATGATTATCCAGTATTCCACATCACTTGTATAACACATCGCAAAAATCCTATTTATTCTGCTACTATCGTTGGTAAACCTCCAATGGAAGATTGCTTCTTAGCTAAAGCTACAGAACGTATTTTCTTACCATTATTACAACAGACTTTACCTGAAATTCGCGATATCAATTTCCCTCTTGAAGGTGTATTCCATGATTGCGTAATGGTATCCATCAAAAAAACATATCCACAACAAGCTAAAAAAGTAATGCATGCTATTTGGGGTATGGGACAAATGATGTTCACCAAAATGATCATTGTCGTTGATGAACACGTTGATGTTCAAAAAGAAAAAGAAGTTTGGTGGCGTGTTTTTAACAATATTGATGCTAAACACGATATTGTAATGGTTGAAGGTCCACTTGACGCCTTAGACCACTCCTCACCAATGGCAAAATGGGGTACAAAAATAGGTATTGATGCTACAAAAACATGGCCAGAAGAAGGACATACTCGTGAATGGCCTGATGAAATTAACATGTCTGACGATATTAAAAAACTTGTAGATGCAAAATGGCAGGAACTCGGTCTTGAGTAAATTATCTGCTCATATTAATAATATAGCTCTTCATCATTCTGTATTTGCCCTACCCTTTGCTTATATGGGATTATTCCTTGCGGCAAAGGGTATCCCTACTTTTCACGATTTTTTATGGGTAACACTTGCAATGATAGGAGCTAGAAGCTCTGCTTTAGCTATGGACAATCTTGTCGATTTGAAATTTGATAAACAACAAAATCGCATGTCCAAGCGTCCATTAGTTACTGGAGCAATTAAACCTATTGAAGTAATTATCCTCATCATCGTCAGTCTTTGTATATTTTTATATTCTGCTAGTCAACTAGCTCCTATTTGTCTAAAATTAACACCAATTTGTTTATTTTTCTTATTATTTTATCCGTATACGAAAAGATTTACTTTTCTTTGTCATTATTTTTTAGGTGTAGCTTTAGCCATGGCACCTGCTGGTGGATATATCGCTGTTACAGGTGAATTGCCATTTGGTATTATTTTATTAAGTGGTGGCGTTTGTTTATGGATTGGTAGTTTTGATGTAATTTACGGTAGCCAAGACCGCCAATTTGATTTAGACCATAAACTTCATTCTATGGCAACACAATTTGGTGTAGCTAATGCTCATAAAATAGCAGCTTTTTTCCATTTTATTTCTATTTTATGTTTTATCGGTGCTGGAATCTATTTTGATTTATCCTTTATTTATTATATTGGTGTATTAATAGCTATCTTGACATTAATTTATCAACATAGCCTCATCACTCCATATGATTTCAGTCGTTTAACTCAAGTTTATTTCATGCGCAATGGCATTGTTTCTATTGTCATTTTTGTATTTACATTAATTGATATTTTAAGTTAATAAAGAAGGTGTTATTTTTGAGTGCACAAATTTTATCCGGAAAAATATTTGCTAGTGAATTTAAAGAAGAAGCAAAAAAACAAGTTTTAGCTTTAAAAGAACAATATAATATCACTCCTGGTCTTGCTGTAATTATCGTTGGTGAAAATCCAGCTTCTAAAGTTTACGTAAATAATAAACATCGCACTTGCGAAGAAGTTGGTATCTATTCTGAAGTTATAAGCATGCCTGCTGATACAACAAAAGAACAACTCATCGCCAAAATTGATGAATTAAATTATCGCCAAGAAATTCATGGTATTTTAGTTCAATTACCACTTCCAGAAGCTATTGCTAAAGAAGAAGCAGATATTTTAAATGCTATTTGCCCATTAAAAGATGTTGATGGCTTCCACCCTGTTAATGTTGGTAAATTGATGATTGGACAAGACGATGGCATGATACCTTGTACTCCATATGGTTGTTTAAAAATGCTTCAATCTGCTAAAATCAATATAGATGGCGCACATGCTGTTATCGTTGGTCGCAGTAATATTGTGGGTAAACCTATGGGACAATTATTACTCGCTCAAAATGCCACAGTTACTATCTGTCATTCACATACTCACAACCTCAAAGAAATTTGTCGTTCTGCTGATATTTTAGTGGCAGCTGTGGGCAGACCTCATTTTATTACTGCTGATATGATAAAACCTGGTGCTACTGTAATTGATGTTGGTATCAACCGCATTGCACCTAAAAAATTAGTTGGTGATGTAGACTTTGATAATGCTGTAGAAGTAGCTGGTGCTATCACACCTGTTCCAGGTGGCGTAGGTCTTCTCACTATAGCTATGCTCATGCAAAATACTATCAATGCTGCAAAATTACAACTTGCTAAATAAATTTGCCTTTGTTATAATAAAAGCATAATTTCATAAATAGTATGGAACTGACGGATTTTAGTGGAATTAACCACATGAACCGTACTATTATCAAAAAGTCGACCGTCTGGGCATAATAATATATGCTCAGGCGTTTTTTTATGCCTAAGCATATGTTTGGCAAAATTTATATTGCCTTTTTCCAAAATATATAATACTATCAAATTAGTTTAATTATTGGAGGTACTAAACCACATGAAAACAGACGTGCAAATTGCTCAAGAAGCTATTATGGAACCTATTGGTAAAATTGCTCAACATCTTGAAATCCCAGAAGATGAACTTGAATTATACGGAAAATATAAAGCTAAAATTTCTTTAAACTATTGGAACACAACTCTCCAACAAAAAGAAAATGGTAAACTTATTCTTGTAACAGCAATTAATCCAACTCCTGCTGGTGAAGGTAAAACAACTACTAGCATTGGTCTTGGCGATGCTCTTCATAAACTTGGCAAAAAAACTGCAATCGCTCTTCGTGAACCTTCCTTAGGTCCATGCTTTGGTATGAAAGGCGGTGCCGCTGGCGGTGGTTATGCTCAAGTAGTGCCAATGGAAGATATCAATCTTCATTTCACTGGCGATTTCCATGCTATAACATCTGCTCACAATTTACTTGCTGCTGTTATCGATAACCATATCCAACAGGGCAATGCTCTTGATTTAGATGTTCGTCGCATCACTTGGAAACGCGTTGTCGATTTAAATGACCGTGCTCTTCGCAATATCATCTGTGGTTTAGGTGGTAAAGCTCATGGCGTACCACGCGAAACTGGTTTTGATATCACTGTTGCATCTGAAATGATGGCTATTTTATGCTTGACTTCTGACCTTGAAGATATGAAAAAACGTCTTGGCAATATCATCATCGGTTATACTAGAAGCGGTCGTCCTGTTCGCGCTGAAGAATTAAATGTAACAGGTGCTTTAACTTTATTATTCAAAGATGCAATTAAACCAAACCTTGTACAAACTCTTGAAGGCACTCCTGCTCTTATCCATGGTGGCCCTTTTGCTAATATCGCTCATGGTTGCAATAGTGTAATGGCTACTAAATACGCTTTAAAAATGGCTGATTATACTGTTACTGAAGCAGGTTTTGGTGCTGACCTTGGTGCTGAAAAATTCCTTGATATCAAATGTCGTTTCACTGGATTTAAACCTGATGCAGTAGTAATCGTTGCTACTATTCGCGCTTTAAAAATGCATGGTGGACTTGCAAAAACTGAACTTGCTACTGAAAATATCGAAGCACTCAAAAAAGGTATGACTAACCTTGCTAAACATATTGAAAACATTCAAAAATTCGGTTTACCAATCGTTGTAGCTATAAATGCTTTCCCTACTGATACAGAAAATGAACTTCAAGAATTAAAAGCTCTTTGCGAATCTATGGGGGCTTCTGTAAGCATTTCCGAAGCTTGGGCTAAAGGTGGCGAAGGTGCTATCGACCTTGCTCAAAAAGTTATTGAAGCAACTGAAAAACCTTCTAACTTCCAATACATGTATGATGTAAATGATTCTATCAAAGATAAAATCAATGCAATCGCTACAAAAATCTATGGTGCTGATGGCGTAAATTACACACCTGCTGTAGAAAAAACTATCGCTGAATTTGAAGTTGAAGGTCTTGATAAAATGCCAATCTGCATGGCAAAAACTCAATATTCCTTAAGTGATGACCAATTCAAATTAGGTGCACCAACAGGATTTAAAATCACTGTTCGCGAACTTCGCATCAATGCTGGCGCAGGCTTTATCGTAGCCTTAACAGGTAATATCTTAACAATGCCTGGTCTTCCTAAAAAACCTGCTGCTGAAAATATGGATATCGATATTAACGGAAAAATTACTGGTTTATTCTAATTTTCTACGTTAATTATTAATTAAAAATCAAAACCCCAAAAGTTAATTTAAATAAACTTTTGGGGTTTATTTTATCCTCTTTTATTAAATTTAGTCATATTTTTTAACAATCTAAGATTGATAATCATAGCGATAATGGCAAAAATCGCACCACCTAGACCAACAAAAGGCATAGGTGCAAAATTTATGATTATTCCACCACAAGCTGAACCTAGCGCTATACCTGTATTAAACGATACAGGATTTAATGCAGAAGCTAAAGTTATAGCTTCTGGTTTTTCTCTTGTGGCTGTCTTCAAAAAATGCAATTGCGCTGGTGAATTTTGTAAATACATTATCACACCCATGAGTAAAATATTTATCAAACCTAAAACTAAATGATAACTAGTAAAAATAAGTGCAAGCAAACATAGAGCTTGTAAGAAATATACCATTGGCATTTTCTTCATGCCACCTAAACTAGCTATTCTTCCTGAAAGTAAATTACTGATAATCGTACTAATACCAAATAAGCTCAATACTAAACTTGTCATGGAAATAGGAATTTGTATATATTGCTGTAAAATCGGTGTCAGATATGTATAAAATACATAACTTCCAGCAGCACCACAGATTACAATAAGCATACCATAATTTATACGCATACTTTTCAATAAAATAAATTGATTACATAAATTTGTTTTTTGTCCACTGCCCACATTTGGTAAATAATGCCACAACATCAATAAAATACATATACTAACTACAGATAATAATATAAAAGTCATTTGCCAACTAAATATTTGACAAATAATCGTACCTATAGGCACACCAAAAACAGAGGCTATACTAAAACCTGCAAAAATCCAACTGATGACTTTTGGTTGATATTGAACAGTCGCTATTTCAGAAGCAAATGTCATCGAAATAGATAATATTGTTCCTGAAATCATCGCAGTTATAATTCTGGCTAATACTAAAATATAATAATTACTCGCTAAAGCACATAAAAAATTTCCTAAGATAAAACATATTGCTAATATCAATAATACATAATATCTGTTATAAGCACTGACTGCTGCTGTGATAAACGGAGTGCCTATTGCATAAGCAAAAGCAAAAACTGAAATTAAATTACCCGCCATAGTCAACGAGCAATTTATATCATTTGCTATATCAGGCAAAATACCCACAATTATAAATTCACTCGTTCCTAAAATGAAACTCAATAAAATTAAACTTAAGACAGCCATAGTATTATATGTTTTTTGTGCCATCAAGATAATCTTCACCTTCTCTAAAATACAAATTTATTTAAACATAAATTATACTTATTCAAAGGAAAAAATCTAGTATTTACAACCATTATTCATCATTTAAACTACAAAAATCACGATTTTGACTATATTAATTAAAAGTTTTTAATAAATGTATAACATCTAACAATGATTTACATTCTTTAAAATATAACTTTTTAGTTTCTTCATCTGCTGGTAATATATCAGGTATCATTATAGATTTTATTTTTGCTCTATGTGCTGCTAATATACCCATTCTTGAATCTTCTAATACTATTACTTCATCAGCTGGTAAATTTAATTTCTCTAAAGCTTTCAAGAAAATATCCGGTAATGGTTTAGATTCTTTTATCTCATCTCCACAAATAATATCATCAAATCTATTATATACATTTGCTCTTATTAATACATTCTCTGCTACCTTTCTATATGATGATGTTGCTACTACTTTTTTTATTTTTTCTTCATCTAAATAATTCAATAGTTCTATTAACCCCAATTTAACTGGTACACCATTTTTCTCTAAATAATCATTTACTACTTTTTTATGCAAATTTATAATATCTTTTATCGGAATGTTATCTCCTAAATATTCCTCAAATACTTTTATAGCTTTTTTCTTTTCTAATCCAATTGTTTTTGATATTATTTCTTCATTTAAATTAATATCATATTTACTAAATATATCTATTAATAATTTATTACTAATAGTTTCAGTATCTAATATTAATCCATCCATATCAAAAATTAAACCTTTAATCATTATCTTGACTCCTAAAAAAAAGCAGGATAAATCCTGCTTTTTTATTTTAATTCATTATATTTTTTTACAATAAGTTGTACTAATCTAGAATTTCTATTTAATTTACTATATTTTTCTAAGGCTTCTTCTACACCATTTTGTAATATAAAATCTTGTAATTCTTTCGCTTCTACATCTTTATCATTTTTAAAATGTAATGCACAAGCAATCACTGTTGATAAAGCTACTGGTTCTATATTATTTTCTAATAATTGTTTTGCTGGAGCTATCAATCTTTCATTTTCACCAATTTTTCTAATTGGTGAACGAGCAACTCTTAAAATATCATCTGAAATATATTTACTAGAAAATCGCTGTATTATCTTGTTTATATACGCTTGATGCTTTTCTAAATCAAAACTATATTTCTTTACTAACAATTTAGATGTTTCTTTTGTTACCTGTCTAACTATCTCCATTATTTTTTTATCTTGTGTAGCTTCATATACTGTTTTCTTGCCATACATATATCCTAAATATGCAATTGAAGCATGTGTTGCATTTACTGCAAATAATTTACGTTCAATATAAGCTTGTAAATTATCTACATAAGTTACTCCACATATATTAGGTTTACTTCCAATAATATTTGAACCATCTATATCCCATTCGAAAAATTCTTCTGTTTCTACTAGTAGCTTTTCTTCATTATTTTGTATGGGAACAATCCTATCTACTGCTGAATTAGGAAAACTAATATATTTTTTCAATTCTTTTATTTTTAATTCATCAAAATGTTTATATACCAATTCTTCTAGTTTAGAACTAGCACCTATCATATTTTCACAAGCTATAATATTTAATGGTTTTTTATTTTTTATAATACGTTCATTTATTCCTTTAGCAATTACAGGGGCAATATATTTTAAAATATTTGCTCCCAATGCAGTAGTTATTATATCTGCTTGTACAATTTTTTTTACAACCAAATCTATATCATTACTATTAACTGCACTAATATTTTCTACCTCAATAAATTTTGGAGTGTCACCTACTAATTTAATTCTATATTTTCCTAAATTATTTATATCATCAATTACAGTTTGATTTACATCTAAAAAACAAATTTCATAGCCCGATTCATATAATAATTGACCAATAAATCCTCTACCTATATTACCTGCACCAAAATGTACGGCTAACATATTATCACTATCCTTATTATTTAATGATTACTTATTATTCTCTTGTTTTATTCTTTCAATAAGCATATCGATATTAGTATCTTTTAAATAATTTTCAATAGTTATAATTTCTTTGTTACCAGAAACCATTTTTGCTCTATCATACAAATTTTTATGTGTTACAATTAAATCTACATTTTCTGGTACTTTTTCAATAGCAAAATGTTCTACTTTTATATCAATTCCCATTTTAGCTAATTTTTTCTTTAATAAACTAGCTCCCATAGCACTACTACCCATACCAGCATCACAAGCATAAGCTATAAAAGATATTTTATTATTAGAACTATTTTTTCCTGTTGTAACACTATTAAATAAATCTTTACCTTCTTGCTTCATTGCTTTAGATTGTATCATTGATGCATTCAATTCTTCATCGTTATTAACTTTTGATACTTTTAAAATAAATGAAGTTATAACGAAACTAACAATAGCAGCTACTAATACACCAGCTATTACACCTAAAAAATTCCCCTTTGGTGTTAATGCTAAATATGCAAAGATAGAACCTGGACTTGGTCCAGCTGCTAAACCTACACCAAACAACTGAAATGTAAAAATACCGCATGCCGAACCACAAATCATGGATATAATTGTAATAGGTTTCATTAATACATAAGGGAAATACATTTCATGTATACCGCCAAAGAAATGTATTATGATTGCTCCTGGTGCCGTACTCTTGGAAGCCCCTTGACCAAATACTGCATATGCCAACAATAAACCCAAACCAGCTCCTGGATTAGATGCAACCATAAAATAAATAGATTTCCCTGTGTTTAAAGCATCTTGCATTCCTAATGGATAGTATACACCTTGGTCAATAACATTATTTAAAAATAATACTTTTGCAGGTTCATTTATTAATGCTAATATTGGTAAAATACCTGTACTAACTAATGCTTTGATTGCAATACTTATAATATTATTTGCTTCTTGTACTGCTGGACCAATAAATGAATTAGCTAATAAACATAAAATAAAACCTATAATACCCAATGAAAAGTTATTTACTAACATCTCAAAACCTGTTGGAATTTTATCTTCTATCATTCCATCAAATTTTTTAATAATATATGCACTTAATGGGCCCATAATCATAGCCCCTAAAAACATTGGAATATTTGCTCCTACAATTAAACCAATAGTTCCAATAGTACCTGCAATACCACCTCTAGTGTCATAAATTAATTTACCTCCAGCATATGCTAACAACAATGGTAATAATGTGCTAACCATAGGTCCAACTAATTTATTAAATTGCTCATTTGGAATCCATCCTGTAGGAATAAACAATGCTGTAATAAAGCCCCACGCAATAAAAGCACCCATATTAGGAATTACCATAGCTGTTAAAAAACCACCGAAAGCTTGTATTTTAGCTCTTACATTTGATTGCATTATTTGTACCTCCTATTAAAAATAAAAATTACTATTGCATTAATATAATTATTCAGAAAATAAAATCTCTTTTATTTGATTTTTATTATGAGCACGTCTTATGGCCTCTGTTTTCTCATCATCAACTAATAGATCTGCTAACTCAGCCATCAATTCTAAATGACCTTCATCTTCTTTTGCTGCTAGTACAATAATTATATCAACATCATTTTCTTGTGGAAATATTACTGGTGTTTTCAATTTAAGAAATGAAATTCCATTTTCATTTACACCATCTTCTGGTCTAGCGTGTGCCAAAGCGATATGTGGCATTATAATCATATATGGACCATTCTTATATACACTATTTATCATAGCTTCCACATAAGATTCTTTTATTATATTTTTTTCTAATAAAGGTTCTGATGCTTGTTTTATTGCTAATTCCCATGAATCAAATTCATCTGTTAAAATAATATTATTCTTTAAAAATTCTTTTAACATATTCTTACCTCAATTTATTATTCTAAATTAGCATGATATTGCCACAACGATTTTAAGTTAATTTGTTTTCTTTCTACTATCATTTTAGCTACTATATCACCTAATAATAATAATGATTGTTCAAATAAACTAGACATTGGCTGATTTGAAGATATTTCGTCTTCTAAATATAATTTTGTTTGTACTGGAATTCTAACCATTAAATCTGTAATTGGAGCTAACGAGCTATGAGGATTTGAACCAATATGTATAATTTTTCCACCTACGCTCTTAGCTTTTTTTGCAATAGCCACTGGTACTAATGATTCACCACTACCTGAACCTACAACCAAAATATCTTTATCTGTCATTGCTGGTTCATTAATATCTCCTACAATATGCGTTTTTATGCCTAAATGTGCAAGTCTTTTTGCAAAAGCCTCTAACTCTAGTTTTACTCTACCAACACCAATAAAAAATACTTTATCTGCATTAAACAAATAATCTATTAACATATCTATTTGTTTTTCTTCTACTTTACTCAAAGCTAAATAGCATTCATCAATAACAATTTTAGTAGTTTCTCTATAATTCATAATTCTATTCTCCTAATGATTTTTTTATTACATTTTGCGCTTCTTGATAATTTTCTAAATAAGAAAAACCTTTTCTAAATATACTTTTACTGCCTGCAACTAATACATCAGCTCCAGCTTCAATCAATTTAGGCATTACTTCAAAAGACACTCTACCATCAATAATTATCTGTGCATTTGACCCTATTTTATTTAATAAATCTTTACAATCTCTTATTTTATCTATTGCATAAGGTACCATTTCTTCTGATTTTCCACCAGCATATCCAGGATTAATTGTCATTAATAAAATATAATCGCAAGCTTTCGCAACATATTCAATAGTGGATAAGGATGTTGCTGGTGCTAAAGCTATTCCAGCCTTAATTCCTGCTTCTTTTATAATTTGCAACATTTTTTCTACATGAATTGTAGCTTCGCTATGAAAAGTTATACTTGAAATATCCATTTTTACAAGCTCTTTAATGAAAAACTCATTATAATTAGACATAATATGAACATCAAAATCCATATTACTTTTAGCCTTCAATTGCTTTACAATATCTATTCCAATTGGCATACTTGGACTAAAATGAGGATCTATTAAATCCACATGTAATGATTTCATTCCTGCTAAAGATAAATCTTTTACTTCTTTTTCTAAATTACATAAATCCGCACAAATTAATGATGGTGATATTATTATTTTTCTTTTCATGATATCCTCCAATTAGCAATTTTTAACAACATTATTGTTGTTTTTTCTTGTTATGTAGATAATATCATTGCTATTCTAAATTGTCAACACTATTTTAGTTGTTTTTTATTGCGATTTTTAATTTTTCTAAAAATTTTTGACAAGTTCTTTTAAGAATAATAAAATAAATATAAAATAGAGGTGAAATACATGTCAAAATTAATAACAGCTGAACGTAGAAATAAAATAGCTGAACTTATAATTTCTAATGGTAGTATAAAGGTTGGCGAACTTGCAAAAACTTTTGCTGTTTCTACAGAAACTATACGAAAAGATTTAATATACTTAGATAAACAAGGCATTATAAAAAAAAGTCACGGTGGCGCACTGTCTTCTTTAGAAGTAATCGAAAAACCATTAGAAGATAGAAATATGGAAAATTATGATGCTAAATTAGCAATTGCTAATGAAGCACTAAAATTTATTAAAGATCATTCTGTTATTTTTATTGATGCTGGTAGTACTACATTATGCTTAGCTAAATTATTATATTTAAAAAAAGGTTTAACGATTATTACAAATTCTGTAAGTGCTTTAAATGTATTATCTAATAGCGACAACATTGTCCATCTTAGTGGTGGTCAATTAAATAACACTACTATGGCACTTGAAGGTTTTGGTGCAACTAGTTTTCTTAGTAAAATAAAAGTAGACGTTGCTTTTTTAGGTTCTAGTGGATTTAAAGAACATTTTGGTCCTACTTCTATAGATTTTTCTGATGCCGAAGTAAAACGTATAATGATTAGAAATTCTAAGCAGAATTTTGTTTTAGCTGATAGTAAAAAATCTCGTTCTACTGCGATGGTAGAATATGCTACATGGAAAAATATTGATTTTTTAATTACCGATGATAACATTTCTGATAAAGAAATTGATTTTTTACAAAAAAATACAACTGTTTTAGTTGTAAAAACTAAAACATAAATGAAATTAATTTTATTCTTGACATAGATTAAATATTTGTTATAATAAAGCTATCAATTGAATAAGCACTGTGGAACTGACGGATTTTAGTGGAATTAACCACATGAACCGCATTGCTATAGAAAAGTCGACCGTCTGGGCAAAGAAAATTTTTGCCTAGATGGTCTTTTTGTTTTTAGGCATAAGTTTTCTTGTATTTTATAATTTTTTATTTTTACGAAAGGAAGATTATATAATGAAAAACAGATGGCTTATCGCATTATCCGCAATTGGTATTCATATTTGTATTGGTAGTGTTTATGCTTGGAGCGTACTTACTAAGCCTATCATGGCTCAAATGGGCTTTAGTCTTCAAGAAACTACATGGACATTTTCTATTGCAATTTTATTTTTAGGTTTATCCGCTGGTTTTCTAGGAACATTTGTTGAAAAAAATGGCCCTCGTATTAGCGGACTTACTGCCACTGCCTTCTTTGGTATTGGTATATTTGGTACAGCTTTAGCTCTTCATTTACAAAGCCTTATTTTACTTTACATCTGCTATGGTGTAATCGGTGGTATTGGTCTTGGTATTGGATATATCACTCCTGTTTCCACTCTTGTAAAATATTTCCCTAAAAGACGTGGATTTGCTACAGGTCTTGCTATCATGGGATTTGGTTTTGCAAGTTTAATTGCTGGCCCTATCATGCAAATTCTCGTTAGCAATTTTGGCTTAGTAACTAACTTCATCATTTTAGGCTGTGCTTATATATTAATCATGGGAGCTTCTTCTTTATATCTCGCTCCTCCACCAAAAGAATTCGTAGAAAAATACTTACCTACAACTGTTAAAACTTCTAATTCTATGGTTGAAATAAAACAATATAGCGTAGCTGAAGCTACTCGCGATTGGAAATTCTATGCACTTTGGTGGATATTCTTCACTAATATTACTTGTGGTATTGGTCTTTTAGCTGTAGCTTCTCCTATGGCTCAAGAAGTAGTTCATATGAGCCCAATTACTGCTGCTTCTATGGTTGGCGTTATTGGACTTATCAATGGTTTTGGTCGTATCGCTTGGTCTAGCGTTTCCGATTATATCGGTCGTAGAAATACTTATATTTTATTTTTCTTGATTGAAATTTTTGCTTTCTATGCACTCGCTAATACAACTGAAGCCTTTTTCTTCCAATTATTAGTTTTAATCATTGTTTCTTGCTATGGTGGTGGCTTCTCTTGTATGCCAGCTTATTTAAGCGATTTATTTGGCACAAAACAATTAAGCGCTATTCATGGCAGAATTCTCACAGCTTGGGGCATGGCTGGTATTGCAGGACCACTTTTATTATCCTTTATTCGTGAAACAACTCAAAGTTATGCACTTTGCCTCTATGTATTCGCATTTTTATTTATTATCAGCTTCATCATAGCTATAATATTAAAAATAAAAACAACTAAAAAAGAAAAACTCATTTCAAGCAAAACTATTGCTTAAGAAAAAAACTCACTCTAAATAAAGCCTAGTAGTTAAAATTAAACTAACTACTAGGCTTTATTTATATGCTAAAATAATATTAACTATCAATATAGTTAAATCTCATTAATAAAAAATATATGTTTTTTATAGAAAGGTTAATTTATTATGTCTGAGCTCTTCCATGAATTTTTATCTACCAATTTTACAATAACACAAGAAATAAAAAAATCATCAAAGAGTAAAATTGTTTTAGCTATTAATAAATTAACAAATCAACCTTGTATTATAAAATATCTTCATCACACTACAAGTCCTTATAGCGAGTTAAAAAAACTCTCACATAATTGTTTTCCTGAAATATATTATCTATATCAAGATGAAAACATCACTATTATTGTTGAAGAATACATCAATGGACGCACACTTTTTAATATTTTAGAACAACAAGAACAACTTTCTGATGATATTATCAAGAAAATAATCATTCAATTATGCGAAGGATTAAAAATTTTACATGAACATAATATTTTACATCGCGACATAAAACCTTCTAATATAATGCTCACTAAAGATAATATCGTTAAATTAATCGACTTTGATACAGCTCGTCTAATCAATCCTGATAAAACGTATGATACAGAATATCTTGGTACACGTGGATATGCTCCCCCTGAACAATACGGCTTTGCTCAAACAGATATTCGCAGTGATATCTATGCTTTAGGTATAACTTTACAAAAACTTCAACCTAAAAATAAAAAACTCCAAAAAATCATCAAAAAAGCGATTAAATTCGATCCTGACAGACGTTACCAATCTGTAAATGAAATTTTGCAAGAATTTGTCCCTATGGCAACATGGAAAAAATTCTTAATCACTTTAAGTGTTATCCTGCTTACATTAATTTTAATCATCATCTCTTATAGCTATTATTTAAATAAAACTTCTGAGACACCTACAGATTTTGATATTCAAAAAATTGAAGATAATCTAAAACAACTTCCTGAAAAAATTGATACAGAAAAAATAAAGCAAGAAATTAAAGATTTACCTCAAAAAAATCCTTTTAATGATATCAAGCTAGAAAATAAATCATCTACTCCTAAAAATAATGAAACGACTCCTTCTTCGCCTGCTCCAACAGCTACGCCTAATGATGAAAAAAATCAGTCTACTAATCAAAAACCTAGACGAAAATACACTAGAGAATATTTAGCTGAGCATGTCCCATTTACTTATGATATTGATGGCAGTTTTAGCCCTACGACTTTATCTTGGCAAGATTATGGAGATTATATCGGAGGTAGAGGTACTTTACATTTTAAAATAGTAAATAATACAGATATTGATTTACCCCTTAACTATGAATTTGTAACTCATGGAATGAAAATACCTACTTCAGCCGTTACTATAAGTGATAATTTATCTCTTACTGATTTAGATATCTATCCTGGAGATGGTATCTATGGTGCAACAACTATATTTATCCTTCCTAAAAAAGATATCTCACCAAATGAAGTATGTGAAATATGGATTGATTTAAGTCAATGTAAATTATACGATAAAACGCTTTATGAAGATTTTTCTAAAAAAGTTGATTTAAGCAATGGACTTCCAACAAATAGCACTCTAGATAAAGATAAAAATGGTCCCTACATGATAGATATAAGCTTTTATTCACCTATACTAGATATTATCTATCTTTATAATGATGAATTTCCTGTTTATTAATCATAAATTATCATAAAAACTTTGTAATTCTTTTAAGCTATTTGTTCTTTGTTTTATCGGCAAAGCTTGCCATACTTTTTCTTTATAATTTGCCTTTGATTTATCACCTAGACGCGAATCAATGATAGATACTATGCCTTTATCTGTTTTATTGCGTATTAATCTACCTACACCTTGTTTTAATTTAATAATCATCTCTGGAACTAATACTTCCTCTAAAGGATTTTTACTGCGTTTACATTTTTCATTGATGATTGGTTCTGGCAGTGGGAATGGCAATTTATAAATAATCAAATTCGAAAGTGCTATACCTTCTATGCTTATACCTTCCCAAAAAACTCCTGTTCCTAGTAACACAGAATTTACATCTTGCTTAAATTTATGAATTAATTGTTGTTGTGAAGATATTTCATTTTGTTTAATTAAAGTATAATTTAAATTCAAAGCTTTTAGCCTTGTATATACAGCATTCATATCCGCTTTAGATGTAAATAAAATCAAAGCCTTTCCTTGAGAAATATCCAATATTTTTTTCACTAAATCTATGCTTTCATCAATGAATTTTCCTCTATCTTTACTAGGGCTTGTAATATCATCTGTATAAAAAAGTTTTGCATGTTTATCATAAGCAAATGGCGAATATTTCACTTCTGATAATATGCTATCATTTATTGGAAACATTGTATTTTGTATAAAATAACTATATGCTTTCGTCAAATCTTCATTGGCTAAATTCGTCAAAGTCGCCGAAGTAAAAATTGTATGGAAATTTTTTCTCAGTTTTACTCTATCGCCAAAAAATAATTCATTGATTTTTTCATTTACATTTGTAGGACAAAGATATATTATTGGATTTTTAGCCTCTTCAGCCCAGACAATATAGTTTTTTTCATCTTGCCATGCTTTGAAAAAGTCTAAAATAATCTCCATATCACTATTGATTTTTCCGCCAGTTTTGCGAATACTTACAGCATGTGCTATCATTATTGCTTCTGCTATTTTATATACATTTTGCAATAAATCAATCGGTATATTTATCTTAAATCTATCAGCATCTTGATGTTGTTTTTGTGCCTGTTGTATTTGATATTTTATCTGCTTATCTATTATCCTAAAAATTTTATCTATATCTCTAAATACACTATCTATATTTTTAGCTAAATTAGGTGGTATTTTTTTTATGCTTAAATAGCATCTTTTCAATGTATTTACCAATTGCTTTCTAGTCAACATATCTGTATATGAAGAACGCACTTTATCTTCCAAATTATGAGCTTCATCAACGACAATCAAGCTTAATTCTTCTGTAAATAAACCATCTTTCATCTCTCGTTTTAAACGCAAATCAGTAGTGAGCATATCTTGATTGCAAATAATTATACCCTTTGTCTTTTTCAAATTTAAACGTAAATTATGGTAATGACAAACATCTCGATATTCACAATATTTACATTCACGATAATTATAATTCTTAATTCTAAATTTCTGCCATAAATCTAAAGGAAGTTCAATATTCCAATCACTTGGCTCTTTACCACCTTGATTTATACATTCATATATTTTCTCATATTGCTTTAAATTTGCTCTATCATCAAAAAATCTTTTAAAATGATATCTACAAATGAAATTAGTCATACCTTTAGCCAATAAAACTTCTGGAAATATTTGTAATTTCTCCATGATATAGCGTATATCGCCTTGTAATTGTTCCTGCAAAGTGATAGTTGAAGTAGCTATTACCACTGG
Source organism: Megamonas rupellensis DSM 19944 (assembly GCF_000378365.1). Taxonomy (NCBI): domain Bacteria; kingdom Bacillati; phylum Bacillota; class Negativicutes; order Selenomonadales; family Selenomonadaceae; genus Megamonas; species Megamonas funiformis. Next base: position 63,285 of record NZ_KB899572.1, read on the forward strand.
TTTTTGTAAATAATAATTGTAATAAATAAGTGGCACCAAATAAGCAAAAGATTTTCCAATCCCTACACCTGCTTCTACCACTAGATTTTTCTTTTGACTTATGGCATCTACTATTTCACAAGCCATCTCTGATTGACCTTCACGAAATTCTAAATTATTATTTTCCATTTCAGGATTTTCAAAGAAAAAACTATATACTTTTTCTCCAATTTCTCGTAAATATTTAGCTTCTAATTTTGATTGCACTATTTTTACCTCTACTATCTATAATTTAATCAATATTGCATTCTTTAAAATGTTATTTTATTATAATATAAATCAATTAAAAATAACAAAGGAAGTATTTTTATGGGAGTAATCACAGATAAATTAGGTGCTGATTTAAAACAACAAAAAGATATTCACACTTTTTTAGAAAATAATAAAGATAAATTATTAGATATGAACTTACCTAAATATCTAGATGAACTTTTAGCGCAAAAAAATTTAACAAAATCAGATGTTATCAAAAAATCTGGTCTACCTGTAACTTATGCTTATAAAATTTTTTCAGGGCAAAAACATACTGCTAGAAATCGCATATTAGCTCTTGCTATAGCTATGCAATTAAGTATTGATGAAACAAATCATCTTTTAAATCATGCTGAACATAGTTCTTTATACCCACGCAATCCATGGGATACTATAATCATGTATGCACTTCAAAGACATTTAAGCGTAATTGAAACAAATATATTATTGACTGATGCAAAAGCTTCTCCTTTACTAGAATAAAACTTTTAGGCTAATAAATTTTTCTTTTTATTAGCCTATTTTTTATTCTATATAATGTATTTTGTATTTTTATTTTTTTCATTAATTTAAATATAGAAAATTATTGCAAAATTTAATTAAATAGTGTATTATTATAAATCATAACTGCAATAACAAAAATTAATCGTTATATAAATTTTAGTAATGGAGGTTTTTTATATGTCTTTTTTAGAAGCTGGCACAAAATATTTAAAAACAATAGAATCTTATGATAGACTTTCCGCAGTAGAAAAAATTGAAGCAAATCATTTATTATTAGCTTATGAAGAACTCATGAAAGACGATTGTTATCGCCTCTGTTTAACTGATTTACATCTATTATTGCGTCTTACTGAAAGTGGTCAAGCAATTTGTCTTCAAGACCCTGAGCTTGCTCACGTTATTTTCGTAAAAACTATTGAGTTATCTCCTTATAATAAATTAGTTTTGCGCCATTATAGTGAATTTTTGAACATACATGGCTGGGATTTAGAATCTATTCAACTCAGTAAATTCCTCAAACAAAATCAATTAAAAGAAGCTCAAGATTTTGCTTTAAAATTGGATATCTTCCTAGATGGTATGCCTATCAATCAATTTAGAGACCCTAGCGCATTGACATCTTTCATCAAAGGTAATTTCACATCAGTATTTAGTCATATCGCTAAACGCTATTTGAATTTCATTCATCAAAAAATTAATTCTAATAAACGCAATTTCACTGAAGATATGAATTGGCTCAATAGCAAGATGAAATTATTCATTCCATATATTGATAAATCCGATTTAGATATTTTACATGAATTCACAGAAAAAGGATTAGCTAAATATATAACTTCTAATGAAGTTTCCTTTATGCTTTTCAAAAAAAATATGGAACTTGAACCATATAATCGTAAAGTAACTGATAAATTTTATAAATTACTTAGCTTAAATCGTCATAGACAATTTGGCTATTAATATTTTCAAATAAAAAAGGAAGTCTATATAATAGACTTCCTTTTTATTTTCATATTTATTATTTTACGCCTAAAGTTACTTTTTCACCATTGATATTCCATTCTTTAGTGAAGCCGTCTAATTTATCGTAAACAAGTTCATCTGCTAAAGTAATTTTCTTAATTGTTTCTGCATTATCCTGCATTAATTTAGCAATTTTTTCATTACCTTGAGCAAATACTGTAATTCTATCAGTTACTTCAAAGCCATTTTCTTTACGCATTGTCTGAACTTTACTGATGATTTCACGAACGAAACCTTCTTCAATGAGTTCATCTGTCAATACTGTAGAAATAGCAATTGTTACATCACCATCACGTTGAGCTGCAAAACCTTCTGTTTGAGTCATTTTTACATCAAGGTCTTCAGGTACAAGTGTGATTTCACCAGAAGAAAGTTCTAATTTCAATGTTTTTGTAGTTTCAAGTTCAACTTTAGCTTTTTGTCCATCAACTTTAGCTAAAGCAGCAGCAATTTCTTTCATCTGTTTGCCGTATTTTGGACCTAATACTTTGAACTGTGGTTTGATTTCATAGTTCAAATATTCGTCCATATTATCTTTGAATTCTACTTTTTTAACATTTAATTCTTCTTCTACAATTTTTGTATAGAATTCATTGAGTTCAAATGGAGCTTTTACATACATAAGAGCGATTGGCTGACGGTTTTTGATATTTGCTTCATTACGAGCAGCACGACCTAAAACTACAGCTTTCAATACTAAGTCCATAGTTTTTTCAAGTTCGCTATCAATGAATGCTTCATTTGCAACAGGATAAGCACAAAGATGTACACTTTCTGGTGCATCTTTTTCACTATTTAAAACAAGATTTTGATAAATAGCTTCTGTCATAAATGGAATCATTGGAGCTGCGAGTTTAATAACTGTTGTAAGTGCAGTATATAAAGTCATGTAAGCATTGATTTTGTTTTGGTCTGTTTCTTTAGCCCAGAAACGATCACGGCTTCTTCTTACATACCAGTTAGAAAGTTCATCTACAAATTCTTGAAGAGCTTTTGCAGCTTCTGTGATTTTATAGCTATTTAAATCTTCATCTACAGTTTTAATTAAAGTATTAAGACGAGATAAGCACCATTTATCTAATACAGAAAGTTTATCATATTCAAGGCTGTATTTAGATACATCAAATTTATCAATATTAGCATAGAGTACAAAGAATGCGTAAGTATTCCATAATGTACCCATGAATTTACGTTGACCTTCTTGAACAGCAGCATCATGAAAACGATTTGGAAGCCATGGAGCACTATTTTCATAGAAATACCAACGGATAGCATCTGCACCATGTTGAGCTAAAGCTTTCATTGGTTCTACTGCATTACCTTTGGATTTACTCATTTTACGACCTTGAGCATCTAAAACGTGACCTAATACAATAACGTTTTTATAAGGAGCTTTGTCAAAGAGTAATGTGGAAATAGCGATTAGAGAATAGAACCAACCACGAGTTTGGTCTACTGCTTCAGAGATGAAATCTGCTGGGAATTGTTCTTCAAAGAGTTCTTTATTTTCAAATGGATAATGCCATTGTGCAAAAGGCATGGAACCAGAGTCAAACCAGCAGTCAATAACTTCTGGAACACGATGCATTTCTTTACCACAATGAGGACATTTAATAGTTACAGCATCAATGAATGGACGATGTAATTCAATATCATCAGGGCAATTATCAGACATGGATTTTAATTCTTCGATAGAACCGATTGCATGTTGATGACCGCATTCACATTCCCAGATATTAAGTGGAGTACCCCAATAACGGTTACGAGATAAGCCCCAATCTTGAACATGTTCGAGCCAATCACCAAAACGACCTTTACCGATAGATTCAGGAATCCAGTTGATTGTTTTATTATTAGCAATTAATTTATCGCGAACTGCTGTCATGCGAATAAACCATGTTTCACGTGCATAGTATAAAAGTGGAGTATCGCAACGCCAGCAATGTGGATAACTATGTTCAAAGTTAGGTGCAGAGAATAATAAACCTTTTTCTTCTAAGTCTTTTAAAATTTTTGGATCTACTTTTTTTACAAATACGCCTGGCCAATCAGTATCTGCTGTCATGCAACCTTTAGCGTCAACGAATTGTACGAAAGCAATACCATATTCACGGCAAACACGGGAGTCATCTTCACCGAATGCAGGAGCCATATGAACGATACCAGAACCATCTGTAGTTGTTACATAATCATCACAAGTTACAATAAATGCTTTTTTGCCATTTAATTTATTTAAAGCATATGGATAAAGTGGTTCATATTCTTTGTATTCAAGAGATTTACCTGGCATTTCTTCGAGGATTGTATAATCTTCGCCTAAAACTTTTTCGCAAAGTTCTTTAGCCATGTAATAAGTGTAATCGCCTTGTTTTACTTTTACATAAGTGATTTCTGGATTTACACAAAGTGCAAGGTTAGATGGAAGTGTCCATGGAGTAGTTGTCCATGCGAGGAAGTAAGCATCTTCACCTTTTGCTTTAAATCTTACAAATGCAGATTTTTCTTTTACATCTTTATATCCTTGAGCTACTTCGTGAGAAGAAAGAGGTGTACCACAGCGAGGGCAGTATGGAACGATTTTATGACCTTTATATAAAAGACCTTTGTTCCAAATTTCTTTTAATGCCCACCATACAGATTCAATATAATCATTATGGTATGTAACATATGGATCTTTCATATCTGCCCAATAGCCTACAGCTTTGGAGAATTCTTCCCACATACCTTCGTATTTCCAAACGCTTTCTTTACATTTTTCTACGAAAGGTTCAATACCATATTCTTCAATTTGTTCTTTACCATTGATGCCTAATAATTTTTCAACTTCAAGTTCTACTGGAAGACCATGTGTATCCCAACCAGCTTTACGGATAGTTTTATGACCTTTCATAGCTTGATAACGAGGAATCATATCTTTGATTACACGAGTTAAAACGTGTCCAATATGAGGTTTACCATTTGCTGTTGGTGGTCCATCATAAAATGTGAATACATCTGCATCTTCATGTTGATGTACTTGTTTTTTAAATATATCATGTTCTTCCCAGAATTTTTCAATTTCTTTTTCGCGTTCTACGAAATTTAGATTGGTATCAACTTTGTTATACACAAAAAAGCCTCCTCTGTATACAAATAATAAATAAAAATTCCAGTATATGAAAAAAACTCTTGCCAAATAGGACAAGAGCAACTGTAATACATAACTAAAAAAAGCCTTCACCCAAAACAGGATGAAAGCTGTGCTGTCATTATACCACCTATTTCACATACCAACATATGCAACCCCTTTAACGGAGGGACCCGACACGGTCTATTCTTAAAAATTAATTTCAACCTGTAACTCCAGAGTGATTTTCCATTAAAAACTACTTGTACCAATTTCCAGCAATACATGGCTCTCTGTAACTTTTATTTTTAATTTACTATCTCTTTCATTGTTTTTCTTCTTTGTACTATTGTGTACGCTTGATATAATATCACAATAATAGAAAATGAGCAAGAAAAAATTTACCCTAAACAGTTTACAATTATACAAAATAAAATTGACAAATATAATTTTATCGTTTATAATTCATTCATACTTATTCACTATGAAAATACATATTAAAGGAGGTCATTACCATGAAAATTTATCATAATTTTATGGAACTAGTAGGTCATACACCTCTTGTTCAAATCAATAATTATAGTAAACTCCATGATATAAAAGCTAATTTACTAGTGAAATTAGAATATTTTAATCCTGCTGGTAGTGCTAAAGATAGAATTGCCAAAGCCATGATTGAAGATGCTGAAAATCGCGGTATTTTAAAACCTAATTCCACTATCATTGAGCCAACAAGTGGCAACACTGGTATTGGTCTTTGTGCTGTAGCTGCAAGTAAAGGTTATAAAATCATCATCACTATGCCAGAAACAATGAGTATTGAACGCAGAAAACTCATGAAGGCTTATGGCGCTGAGCTTGTATTAACAGAAGGTAGCAAAGGCATGGCAGGAGCTATCCAAAAAGCTGAAGAATTAGCAAAAGATATACCTGATAGCTTTATTCCTGGACAATTCACTAATTTAGTCAATCGCCAAGCTCATTATATGACAACTGGCCCAGAAATCTGGCAAGATACCGATGGTAAAGTTGATATCTTCGTTGCTGGTATTGGTACAGGCGGTACTTTAAGCGGTACAGGAAAATATCTCAAAGAACAAAATCCTAACATAAAAATCATTGGTATTGAACCTCAAACTTCTGCTGTATTAACAGCCGGTAAAGCAGGTGCTCACAAAATTCAAGGTATTGGCGCTGGCTTTATACCAGATACTTTAGATACCTCTATCTATGATGAAATCATAACTGTGGACAATGAAGTATGTTTTATAGCTAGTAAAGAACTTACCAAAACAGAAGGTCTTTTGACTGGCATTTCTTCTGGTGCCGCACTTTGGGCAGCTACTCAAGTTGCCAAACGTCCAGAAAATGCTGGCAAAAATATTGTTGTGCTTCTTCCTGATACAGGTGAACGTTATCTCTCTACACCATTATTTGAAGAATAATATTTCAAACTCAATAACATCATCATATTGTAAATATTTTTATGTGATGATGTTATTTTTTTATAAGATATTCATAGTTTTATAATAGGATAAATATATTTTAAAAGGAGAGTTTTCTGATGACAAAAAAATTAGATACAAATAATTGGGCTTTTGAAACTAAACAATTACATATAGGTCAAGAAATGTCTGATCCTATAACAAATTCTCGTGCTGTACCCATTTATCAAACGACCTCTTATGTATTTGATAATTGCCAAGTAGCTGCTGATAGATTTGCCTTAAAAGAAGGCGGTAATATTTATGGTAGATTAACTAATTCCACTCAAGAAGTATTAGAAAAACGCATTGCTAGCCTTGAAGGTGGTGCAGGAGCTTTGGCTGTAGCTTCAGGCGCTGCCGCTATAGCCTATACAATACAAGCTCTCGCTAAAGTAGGCGACCATATTGTCTGCTCAAAAACAGTATATGGAGGAACATATAATCTTTTTGCTCATACTTTAGTGGATTTTGGCATAAATACGACTTTTGTTGACATTCATAATCTAGATGAAGTCGAAAATGCTATCACAGAAAATACAAAATGTATTTATTTTGAAACTTTAGGCAATCCTAACAGTGATGTTGCCGATTTAGAAGCTTTAGCTAATTTAGCACATAAATATAATATTCCTGCTGTTGTAGATAATACATTTGCAACACCATATCTTGTACGACCTATCGAATATGGTGTTGATATCGTCATTCATTCTGCTACTAAATTCATCGGTGGTCATGGTACTTCTCTAGGTGGAATTATCGTGGATAGTGGCAATTTCGATTGGGAAAAAAGTAATAAATTCCCTTCTTTAGTCGAAGCTAATCCTAGTTATCATGGAATTTCTTTCACTAAAGCTACAGGAAAGCTCGCTTTTATCACTAAAGTTCGTGCCATTTTACTTCGAGATTTAGGCGCTTGTATCTCTCCATTTAATGCATTTTTACTTTTACAAGGATTAGAAACTTTATCTTTACGTGTAGAACGCCACATACAAAACACACTTAAAGTCATTGAATTTTTACAAAATCATGATAAAGTTGAAAATGTTAATCACCCTTCTATTACCTCACGCTTCGACCATGATTTATATCAAAAATATTTACCTAATGATGGTGGCTCTATCTTCACATTTGAAATCAAAGGCACAGATAAAGACGCTCAAATTTTTATCGATAGACTCCAATTATTCTCCTTACTTGCCAATGTCGCAGATGCGAAATCCCTCGTAATTCACCCAGCTAGCACTACTCACTCACAAATGACTACAGAAGAATTATCTGCTTCTGGCATAAAGCCAAATACAATTCGCCTTTCTATAGGTCTTGAAAATATAAATGATATTCTCCGTGATTTAGCTCAAGCTTTAGCATAATAACAAAGCCACATTATATTATTTAAATTTAATATAATGTGGCTTTTATTTAACAAGCTGTAATTCCGCCATCAACGCTCCATACAGCCCCTGTTACAAAACTAGCTTCTGGACTTGCCAAAAAATAAATTACATTTGCTACCTCTTCTGGTCTGCCTATTCTTCCTATAGGATATAAACTACTCGCTTCTTTTATGCCTTCTTCCACATCACCTGCAAATTGATTTCGCGTAAGTGGTGTATCTATATCTCCAGGGCAAACACAATTTGCTCTGACCTTATACGGTGCTAATTCCAAGGCTAAAGCTTTTGTAAATACGGTCAAACCACCTTTAGAAGCACAGTATGCACTGCAAAAGAAATTTCCATTAATGCCTGCATCAGAAGATACATTTACAATAGAAGCATTCTCTCCTTGTTTCTTCAAATAAGGAACAGCATATTTAGATAAAAAATAAGCCCCTTTTAAATTTATACTCATAATTCTATCAAATTCATCTTCTTCTACATCTTCAATAGCATTTTCCAGATAAATCCCTGCATTATTCACTAAAATATCTAGTTTTTTATATTTCTCAATCACTGTATCTATGACGATTTTACAATTTTTAGCACTGCTGATATCTGCTTGAATAAAGTCGCAAAATACATCTTTTGTGATAAATGATTTTAAATATTTTCTAGCTTCTATATATTTATCTTTATTTCTACCTACTAAAATCACATTTATTTTATTTACTAAAAATTTTTTAGCACATTCAAGACCAATACCAGATGTCCCACCTGTGATTAAAGCTATTTTCTCCATAAACTTCACCATTTCTTCATCATTCTAAAAAATAAAGCCGAGTCTAAATATCACATGATATTAAAAACTCGACTTTATCATTTCTTAACGTTTATTCAATTAAGAATTACTGATTTACAGCTTCTTTTAAAGCTTTACCAGCTTTGAATACTGGGTTTTTGGAAGCAGGAATTTCGATAGTTTCGCCAGTCTGTGGGTTACGACCTTTACGAGCTGCACGAGTTCTAACTTCGAAAGTACCAAAACCAATAATTTGTACTTTGTCATCTTCAACAAGAGCTTTTTGTACACTTGCAAAAACAGCGTTAACAGCTTTTTCTGCATCTTTTTTTGTTAATTCTGCTACTTCAGCAACACTTGCTACTAATTCGGATTTATTCACGAAGATAGCCTCCTTTAAAATTATTATCAAATATAATTGTTCGCCGCTAAAGAGGTATTTCCTCTAAATAAGAGTCTAATTTATATATAAATTACGGCAAAACTCTTATTTTGTAAGGATTATTTCACAACATTAAATCCTTATATCATGAGATTATAAAACCACCTTATTATCTCATCATATAAGGACTTAATCAAGTCCTTATTTATATTTATTTAATTATTTTTCATCTTGAAGTTTAGCTTCTTGCCACAATTCATCTAAATCAATCAAAGATAAACTTTCCCAATTTTGTTGTTTAGCTTTTACTTTTTCTTCAATATAGGAAAATCTTCTTCTAAATTTGCGATTTGTGCCAGTTAAAGCCACTTCTGGATCTATTTTTAAGAAACGAGAAATATTTACAATTGTAAATAAAACATCTCCTAATTCTTCTTCTATCTTTTCTTTTTGTCCATCGACAATAGCTTCTTCTAATTCACGAAGTTCTTCTTCTAATTTATCCCATACAGGATCAATGTCTGGCCAATCAAAACCTACTTTTGCTGCCTTATGTTGCAATTTATAAGCAGCCATAAGTGATGGTAAATCTTTTGGCACTCCATCTAATATAGAAGTTCTTTCTGTTTTTTCCGCTTGTTTGATAGCTTCCCAATTAGCTACAACTTCGCCTGCATCTTTTACATCGACATCACCGAAAACATGTGGATGACGGCGAATTAATTTTTCAGTTATACCATCGATAACATCTTGCATAGAGAATAACTTAGCTTCTTCTGCCATACGAGCATGGAATACTACTTGCATCAATAAATCGCCAAGTTCTTCACAGAGCAATTTTTCATCTTCTAAATCTATAGCTTCAATAACTTCATAAACTTCTTCAATCAAGTTGCGACGAAGAGATTTATGTGTCTGCACGATATCCCATGGACAACCGCCAGGACTACGAAGTGTTTTTACTACATCTTCTAATGGCTCTAAATCAAAAGTTTGCTCATTTTTTGGCATTTTCCCTATATATAAACTTGTCAAATGGTCAATATGAGGCTGACGGTCTAGTTCATATAGAGGAATTTCGCGAATTTCTTCATCTGGCAAACTCAAATTGCGAATGAATGTCACTGGATAATCTTCTGGATAATTTTCCATCAAAGTCAATTTTGTATCTGAAGCTACATGCTGATTATATACTTGTGTAATTACAAGTGCTGATGGCATTTCACTTGGTAAGTTTTCTAAATCGCAAGCATCTAAAATAGTGAGCCCATCAATAGGGTCTATATTTAAGCGCTGATATAAAACTTCCATAAAGCTCATACCTGGCATGATGTTTAATTTCACATCAGCTTCTTTGGCTTTTTGTCTAATAATCACTACTGTTCTTTCTGCAACAAGTGGACTACCTGGAACAGCATATACTACATCATGACCATTTTTAGCTTCTTCAATCAATTTTTGAGCAATGCTATTGTACACGTCATCAAAAGAAGCCCCTTGTTCATAAAATTCATCACAAGAAGTATAAACTACATTTCGTTTATCTAATTCAGCTACTGTAGGGTGAATAGCAGTACGCAAAATCAATTTATCTGTATTTGTTATTTTATCCCAAGTATCTAAAGTAATAAGACCAAAATCGCCTGGTCCTAAGCCTACAATTGTTATTTGTCCCATATTATACCTTCCACTTCTTTCAGAAAAAAAGTAACCGCTGTGGAAAACCGTGCGGTTACTATGGATTGTGATTACTATAAATATAAAGCAAGAAAAGTGATTTGTCAATCAAAGATTGCAATAAACTAAGGTTTCATAAGGTTTTAATGCAATTTTTTTTGCTTTTACTTCATTTTTATAATTATTTAATATGCATTTGTAATTTGAAAGGTCATATGGCAATTCTATTTCATATGTTGTTGGATAGAAATTACAGATTACAATTAATTTTTGACCTTTATAATTACGTTCATAAGCAAATACTCTTTTATCTTCGCGAAGTAATGGTTTTATATCTCCATAAGCTATCACATCATAATTTTTACGCAACTGAATTAATTTTTGATAATAATAGAAAATAGAGTCCTTATCTTCTAAACTATTTTTTACGTTTATCTCAGTGTAATTATCCGCTGTCTGTATCCAAGGAGTTCCTGTTGTAAATCCTGCATTTATACTATCGTCCCATTGCATAGGAGTTCTTGAATTATCACGGGAATGTACATCTAAAATCATCAAAGCTTGCTCTTTTGTCATGCCTTTATCTTGTAAAATTTGATAATGATTTAAACTTTCTACATCGCGATATTGTTCAATGGATTTAAAATGAGGATTAGTCATTCCAATTTCTTCACCTTGATAAATATATGGTGTTCCTCGCAAACAATGTATCAATGTTGCCAACATTTTGCCTGACTCTTTATGGTATTTATCATTACTACCAAAGCGAGATATTACACGTGGCTGGTCATGATTGCACCAAAAAACAGCATTCCAAGCATTATTTTTTTCCATATTTATCTGCCAATCAAAAATCAACTGTTTCAACTTCATGAAGTCAGTTGGTACAAGTACCCATTTTTCATTGCCCATAAAATCCACTTTTAAATGATGGAAAGTAAATACCATAGAAAGTTCGCCTGTTTTTTCACCAGCGTATTTATAACAATTTTCCATAGTAGTGCTACTCATTTCACCAACAGTGATGATATCTTTGTCTTTTGCAAAACTATCTCTAGCTAATTCTTGTAAAAATTCATGAATGCGTGGCCCATCTGTATAAAAACTTCTACCATCTCCATCTACAGAGAAATCATCCTCAAAACCAGCCTTACTGATTAAATTAATGACATCAAAACGGAAACCTTTTACACCTTTTTCCATCCAAAAACGCACGATATTTTTTACTTCTTCACGAACTTCAGGATTTTCCCAATTTAAATCAGCCTGTGTTTTGTCAAATAAATGTAAATACCATTTATCAAATTTCTCCACATATTCCCATGCAGGGCCACCAAATTTACTATTCCAATTTGTAGGTGGTTGATTATTTGCTTTACCTTGTTTGAAGAAAAAGTAATTTAAATATTTTTCTTCTCCTGCCATAGCTTTTTTAAACCAAATATGTTCTGTGGATACATGATTGAATACCATGTCCATCATCAAATAAATATTGCGTTTTTTCGCTTCAGCAATTAAATTTTCTACATCTTCCATAGTCCCATAACTAGGGTCAATATTATAATAATCTGCCACATCATAGCCGTTATCATTTTGTGGTGATACATAAAATGGAGTAAGCCAAATATAATCAACACCTAGAGTTTGTAAATAATCTAATTTTTCGATTACACCTTTTAAATCGCCTGTACCTGTACCATTTGTATCTTTAAAAGATTTTGGATAAATCTGATATACTACTTTCTTTTTAAAATCATTCATAGAAAAAATGCCTTCCTTCTAATGTTTTACCTCATCAAAATTTATTTATCATCAAATACCATCTATAGATAATTATAATTTTATTATATTTTCATCTCCAGCTTTTACAGCTACATTTTCTTGTAAAAGTTCGACTTTACGTCCATCTGTAAATACAATTGGTGTTACTAAAGATTTTCCTTGAGATTTTACATAATCTATATCTACATTAACTAAAACATCACCTTGTTTTATCTTTTGACCAGCCTGTACTTTTACATCAAAACCTTTTCCATCAAGTTCTACTGTATCCATACCGATATGAATTAAAATTTCTTTACCATCATTTGATTTTAGACCATAAGCATGACCTGTTGGGAAACATACCATGACTTCACCAGAAAATGGAGCTACTACTTTCCCATCTTGCATTTCAATAGCAAAACCTTCGCCCATAGCACCGCTAGCAAAACCTTTATCTTCAATATCACTTAATTTTTTAGTAATACCTGTTATTGGTGCTTGGAAATTTTCTGCTACTGTATCTACTTTATTTTCTTCACTATCAGTATTTTCAGTTTCTGTAAATTCTGCTTGTTTAATATCCACACCAGAGACATCTTCGCTAGTTAATTTTTTCTTACCCACAACTGTAGTCAAAATAAATGGGATACAAAAAGCTACAATCATAGCGATAAAAAACATAAACATAAATTGAGGTTTAATAGATAAAATGCCCGGTATACCGCCAACACCTATAGAACTTGCCATAACTCCACTAGATACAGAAATCATAGCTGCAATACAAGAGCCAACTAAACCACAAATAAATGGAAAACCATATTTTAAGTTTACCCCAAATAAAGCAGGTTCTGTAACACCTAAATAACAAGAAATACAAGCTGGAACATTAATTTGTTTTGCACGTTCATTTTTGCGTTGTAAGAAAATCATAGCTAATACTGCTGAACCTTGAGCGATATTAGAAAGTGCTACCATTGGCCATAAAATAGTACCATTGAATTGACTCATAAGTTGAAGGTCAATAGCATTTGTCATATGATGCAAACCTGTGATAACAAGTGGAGCATAGAAGAAACCAAATACACCAGCAAAAAGCCAACCAAAACTAGAAGTAAGACCTGCATAAACAGCATTGGCAATAAAAGAACCGATAGCCCAACCAATAGGGCCTACTACTGTATGTGCCAAAATTACAGCTGGTATTAAGCTAAATAAAGGCACAATTATCATAGAAATATAATCTGGTGTTATGCGACGCCAGAATTTTTCTAAATAAACTAAAATAAATGCAGCTAAAATAGCAGGTATTACTTGTGCTTGATAACCTACCATTTCAATTTGAACAAAACCAAAATCCCATACAGGAGGAACAGTTCCCGGTGCCATATTATAAGCATTTAATAATTGTGGAGATACTAAAGTCAAACCTAAAATAATACCTAAAATTTGTGTAGTTCCCATTTTTCTAGTGATAGACCATACAATGCCCACTGGTAAGAAATGGAAAATCGCTTCACCTATCAACCATAAAAAACTATATAAACCTGCAAAAAACTGAGAAGTTTCGACTAAAGTTTTTGTACCATCTTCAACTAATTTAATATCACCAATAACCGATCTAAAGCCTAATATAAGACCACCACAGATAAGTGCTGGAATAAGTGGTGTAAATATTTCTGCTAAATTTGCCATCAACTTTTGTACAAATGTCTGATTGGATTTTGCTGCCGCTTTTACTGCATCTTTACTTACACCATCAATGCCTGCAATTTTAGTAAATTCATTATAAAACTCACTAACTTCATTACCGATAATAACTTGGAATTGTCCTGCTTGAGTAAAAGTTCCTTTTGCTGATTTTAAACTTTCAATTTTTTTCACATCAGCTTTTTTCTCATCAATCAATACAAAGCGCATACGTGTTACACAATGTGTTACCGCTTTTATATTATCTTTACCTCCGATATATTCTAATAATAATTTTGCATCTTCTGTAAATTTCGACATAATATCCTCCTTAATCTCTCAAAGCCCCTTAACTTGTACGTACATCTATCAAACATCTTAAATATATCATGTACGTACAAGTTTGTCAATCATAAAAAAATACCTTATAACAAAAAGTTATAAGGTAAATGAGCATATTAAATAAAATTTTGTCTTGTTCTACGTGCAAAATCACTAAAGCGAAATTTATCTGGTCTATGTCTAGATAAAGTGTATTGAAATAATGTTGTATCTTCTAAAAATACGAAAGAAGCTATATTAATCAACATATCATAATTTTTTAAGTCCATTAATTTCTCATCTCGAGAATTTATAGCTCTACATGTTATCTCTTTTTTAGCATAGCCAATTCTTAAACCTAAAGTATTTTCAATGTATTCATATAAAGAATTTTGTACTATATTCACTGTTAAATTAGATACGATATCAGCATTCAAAATATCCGTATCAAAAATCACAGCTTCTCCATTTATTTTACGTACACGTTCTATATACCAAACTTTAGTACCATTTTTTAGCATCAATAATTTTTTTATTTCTTCATCTGGCTCAATACATTCACAAGTATGCACGATAGTTTCAACTTTGCCTTTTATATCACTTGCAATTTCTTTAAAACTAGTAAGCCCTGATACTGGAAAATTAAATCTATTGATATCTAATACAATTGAACCTTTTCCCTGTGATTTTTGAATATATCCATTTTG
Organism: Megamonas rupellensis DSM 19944; assembly: GCF_000378365.1. Classification (NCBI taxonomy): domain Bacteria; kingdom Bacillati; phylum Bacillota; class Negativicutes; order Selenomonadales; family Selenomonadaceae; genus Megamonas; species Megamonas funiformis. The sequence goes on from NZ_KB899572.1 coordinate 78,408, forward strand.
AGATAATAATAATAATGCTTTTCTAATTGTATCTCGTGAAGCTTGATATTTATTTTGTAAATCAAATTCACTAGGCAATTTTTCTCCAGCTTTAATTTTATTATTTTCAATCAAAGCCAATAAATCATGATAAATACTTTCATATTTTTTCATTATTTTTTCTCCTCTTTTTTAAGAGTCATCTTCTGTAATTTTTCACCTGTTAAAACTTTTACTACTTTTAAACATAGATTTATTATATGTTTTTTATTTATTGGCGTAATTTTTATCTGTATCGTATTTTGTTTTGGCACAAATTTTAATAAATTATCAAATTGCTTTTTCGCTAAAAGCATATTTTCTGGCTCTATATTTGGCGCCTTATCAAAACATATTTCCACAAAAGCAGGTTTTTCAATAATAGATTTTATTTTTAATTTACGAGCATAATTTTTCAAGCGTGCTACTTGCATTATTTTCTTTACAGGTTCAGTCAATGCACCAAAACGGTCGATTAATTCTTCCTCTAATTGGTCTGCATGTTCATCTGTTCGTATCGCTGCAATGCGTTGATAAATTTCAATCTTATTAGTGGCGTCATTTATATATTCTCCATCTAAATAAGCATCTTCTTTCAATTCAATTATCGGTTCTACTACTTTTTCTGGCTCTTTACCTGTTTGCAATGTTTCTACTGCTTCTTCTAATAGACGACAATACATCTCAAAACCTACACTAGAAATATGACCATGTTGTTGAGAACCTAATAAATCGCCAGCACCGCGAATTTCTAAATCTCGCATAGCGATTTTAAATCCAGAACCTAATTGAGCAAATTCTTTTATTGCCTGCAATCTCTTTTCTGCCATTTCAGATAAGATTTTATCTTTCTGATAAATAAAATATGCAAATGCCATTTGTTTTGAACGACCTACACGACCTCGCATCTGATAGAGCTGAGATAGTCCAAAATAATCTGCATCATAAATAATTATAGTATTAGCATTTGATACATCTAAACCATTTTCAATAATGCTTGTAGCCAATAAGATATCGTATTTTCCTTCATAAAAATTGAGCATAGCCCTTTCTAATTCTTCTTCACTCATCTGCCCATGAGCTATCCCTATTTTTACATCAGGAAGCATAGATAATAAATGCAAATACATCTTATCTATAGTTTCTACTCTATTGTAAATAAAATATACCTGACCGCCACGGCGAACTTCACGCTTAATAGCATCTTTGATAATCATATCATTATTTTCAATTACATAAGTCTGCACAGGGAAACGCTCCTGTGGTGGAGTTTCGATAACAGACATATCTCTAGCACCTACAAGAGACATATGCAGTGTACGTGGTATAGGCGTTGCACTCAAAGATAATACATCGATATTTTTACTTATGCGTTTTATTTTTTCTTTTTGTTTTACGCCAAAACGCTGTTCTTCATCAACAATCAATAAACCTAAATCTTTAAATTTTACTTTTTTATCATTCAAAATAGCATGAGTACCAATCAAGATATCAATTTGACCTGTTGCTAAATCTTCTAAAACTTTCTTTTGTTCTTTTGGGCTATTAAATCTACAAATAATACCAATTTTCGGTCCAAAGTCATTAAAACGATTGCTAAAAGTCTGATAATGTTGTTGCACTAATACAGTAGTCGGCACTAAAACAGCAACTTGTTTATTGCTCATTACAGCTTTAAAAGCAGCTCTAATGGCTACTTCTGTTTTACCAAAACCTACATCACCGCATAAAAGTCTATCCATAGGAACAGATTTTTCCATATCAGCTTTTATCTCTGCTATCGCTTTTAATTGGTCAGGAGTTTCTTCATAAGGAAAAGCATCTTCAAATTCTTTTTGCCATGGCGTATCTGGAGCAAATGCAAAACCTTTACCATTTTTACGTTCTGCATAGAGATTGATTAAATCTTTAGCAATATTTTCTACAGAAGCTTTTGCTTTTGCCTTTGCTTTTTTCCATGCTGTACCATTCATCTTAGATAAACGAGGTACATCACCTTCAGAGCCAATATATTTTTGGATTAAATGCACTTGGTCTGTTGGCACGAATAATTTATCTGTACCGCTGTATTTTATATGTAAATAATCACGATGAACATTGCCTATTGTCAATGTTTCCACACCTAGATATTTACCAATACCATGATTTACATGTACAACATAATCGCCAATATTTATATCTCTAAAATGAGCTATTTTATCATTTTTATTTTTACCCGATTGACGAGGTCTTAACTTTTTCTTTTGACGACCCAAAATATCTTTTTCTGTGATTACCACCAATCGAGATTGAGGGAATTCAAAACCATTTAAAAGTGAACCTACGATAAATGTAACTCTATCTTTGGATAATTCTTTTGGCTCACTTTCTCGTGATACAGGTATTTTTTGTTGCTCTAATACATCTTGTAAATATGCTATTTTTGTCTTATCGCCCAAACAAATCAATATTTCATTTTTTTGTTCTAGCCAATTTTTAATTTCTTCACCTAATAAATGCATCTGCTTTTGAAAAGGTGCTGTAGATTTTACTGCTACACTGATGAGCTGTTCTGGCTCTGTATCTGCTATTCGTTGCATCATCAAAGACATATAAATAATATTATGCTTTTTTGCAGAAGTTAAAATATAATTCCAGTCATAGACAAATTCTTTTATCTCAGGATTTTCTTTTATACTGCCTTCAACAGCTTCTTTTAAATGTAGTGGTTCATCTAAAATTACATTACAATCTTTATTTAAATAAGATAAAAATATAGCTGGTGAGCCTGTATCGTCCATTTGCATCAATGGCAAGATTTCACATTTAGCTATATTGCGCAAAGAACGTTGACTATCTATAGCAAATTCACGTATGGACTCTATTTCACTGTCAAAAAACTCAATACGTATAGGCGTGTCTGAATTTATAGGATAAATATCTATAATTCCACCACGAGCGCTAAATTGCCCTATTTGTTCGACTTTATCTACACGTTCATAACCTAAAGATACTAATTGTTCTAAAATTTTATCATGTTCATATTCTTTATTAAGTTCTATTTGCACACTAGAATTTTCAAAATCCTGACGAGACATGTCTTTTTGCATAGCAGCATTTGTAGTCGCTAAAATGATGACAGGCTCTTTTCTAGTGAGCATTCCCAAAATTTTCATTCTTTTAGCTTTTAATTCTAAGCTTTTTGCTGTAGCACTTACAGACATGACATCTAATGCTGGCAATTCCCAAATAGATGCTTCTGGCAATAATGAAGAAAAATCATTGTACCATTCTTCTACACCATCTTGATTATGTGTAATAATAATTGTCGTTTTAGGATTTTGTTTATATGCATTAGCAATAACTATATGTTTTTGTGTACCTGCTAAGCCATAAATATAATTTTGACCATAATCTTGATTAAAACATTCATTTATCTTAGTTAAAGTTACCTCTTTAGCTAATGCAGGAAAGAGTATATTCATTCATTTATCAACCTTTTCTCTATTGACTATTTTAGATACGATAAAGGGGACTGTACAATCTTGTACAGTCCTCAATAAAACATAATATTCAACTTATAAATATATTACTATATTTACACTTCATTGTATATAGTAATGCAAATATTACAATTGTCTATTTTCTCAAATATCTAACTAAAATAACTAAAAGATATTTATAAAAAAAGTGTATAAGCATAAAAACTTATACACTTGATAAAAAATCCCTAAAAATACTAATTTGAAGCATTTTTCTGTTTTATTCCTATTAAAACAGAAAAAATAGAAAACATTATAAACATGAAACCATAGACAAAAACGATTTTATGATTTGTAAAATTAAACAAACCTAAAAAACCTGCTAAGGCATAAAAAACAGCACTTATAAAAGCTCCGCTATAAGCGTCTCTTGTATTTATACAAATTAAAGCTGCAATCAACGCCACAAAAGAAATTATTATCCCTATATTACCTATACCATTACTACTTTTTACTGTGGCATAAGCCCCACATGATTGAAAAGCCACAAATACAAAAAGCATAATCGTAACTATACCTATAATTAATCGTATATCTTTCAAAAAAATTCGCCTCTTTTAATTCTTATCACTAAAATAATCTAAAATCACTACATTTGCCCTAAAATAAATTCAAAAAAATCAATACTTATCTAAAATATTATTCTTTAAAGCATAATTCACTAAATCTGAATTCTGTTTGCAGTTCAGCTTAGTCATTATTCGCGTTTTATATGTTGAAATAGTTTTTACAGATAAACATAATTTTTGTGCTATATCCGATAAAGAATATCCTCTAACTATATAGTTTAAAACCTCTTCTTCACGTGAAGATAAGCTTTCTTTTTTCGGTGGAATATACATCAAACTATCTAATAAACTATTTGCATCATTTTCTGCTAAATAACGTCTTCCTTCAGCTAAAGTTCTTAATGCTTTAAATAATTCTGTATCTAATGTATCTTTACTTGACATACTCCCCATGCCTAAAGGCAGGGGGAGTATGTCAATAATTATTCCGTAAATAATTATCGCATATTCTGTTTATTTGTTATATCGGCAAAATTCTGATTTTTTTGTAGGAATTTTTCTGATAGCACTATAAGAAAAAAACTTATAAAAAAAATAGAGTAGAGAATTTATCTCTACTCTATTTAATAGCATATTTATTATTTACCTACAGCTAAAGCTGCTTTTACAAAGTCACGGAATAATGGTTGTGGATTATTTGGACGAGATTTTAATTCTGGATGGAACTGAGAAGCTACAAACCAAGGATGATCTTTTACTTCTACGATTTCTACAAGTCCATTATCTGGGCAAACACCAGCAATTACAAGACCAGCATCAGTGAGTTCTTGTTTGAATTCATTATTAAATTCAAAACGATGACGATGACGTTCATGAATTAATTCACTGCCATAAGCTTCATAAGTTTTTGTACCTGGTGTTACTTTACATGGATAAGAACCAAGTCTCATTGTACCACCTTTATCTTCAACATTAACCTGAGAAGACATTAAAGCAATTACTGGATGATTTGTTTCTGGATTGAATTCAGAGCTATGAGCATCTTCCATACCACATACATGGCGAGCAAATTCAATAACAGAACATTGCATACCAAGGCATAAACCTAAGAATGGAATTTTATTTTCACGAGCGTACTTAATTGCAGAAATTTTACCTTCAACACCACGGTCACCAAAACCACCTGGTACTAAGATACCTTTACAACCTGCAAATACGTCGCTTAAATCTGTGCCTTCTTTTTCAATTTCTTCTGCATTAACCCATTTAATTTTTACTTCAGTAGAATTATAAATACCTGCATGATGTAATGCTTCTGTAACAGAAATATAAGCATCTGGTAATTCTACATATTTACCTACAACAGCAATTTTCACTTTGTTTGCAGGATTTTTAATGCGATGAACCATGCGTTCCCATTCTTCCATATGAGCTGGGCGATAATCCATTTCTAATTTTTCAAGAACAATTTTATCAAGACCTTCTTTTTGCATCATTAAAGGTACTTCATAAATTGTAGAAGCTGTCATATTCTGAATAACTGCATTTGCATCTACGTCACAGAAAAGAGCTAATTTTTCTTTCATATCTTTAGAAAGTTCTTGTTCTGTACGGCAAACAAGAATATCTGGCTGAATACCAATGCTGCGAAGTTCTTTTACGCTATGTTGAGTTGGTTTTGTTTTTAATTCACCAGCAGCAGAGATAAATGGAATTAAAGTTACATGAATGTATAATACATCATGTTTACTTACTTCTTTTTTAACCTGACGAATAGCTTCGAGGAATGGAAGACTTTCGATATCCCCTACTGTACCGCCGATTTCAGTGATAACTACATCTGCATCATCATGAGCAGCAACGTCATATACACGTTGTTTAATTTCATTTGTGATGTGTGGAATTACCTGAACTGTTTTACCAAGATAATCACCGCGACGTTCTTTATTTAATACAGACCAATAAATTTTACCAGTAGTTACATTAGAATTTTTGGTAAGATTGATATCAATAAAACGTTCATAATGTCCAAGGTCAAGGTCAGTTTCTGCTCCATCTTCTGTTACGAAAACTTCACCATGCTGATAAGGACTCATAGTACCTGGGTCAATGTTAATATATGGGTCAAATTTTTGAATTGTTACTTTAATACCACGGCTTTTTAATAAACGACCTAAAGAAGCTGCTGTGATACCTTTACCTAAAGAAGAAACTACACCGCCAGTAACAAATATATACTTTGCCATTTAAAAATACTCCTCCTCTATATATCTAAAATTATGCTTTATCTGTATCGTCTTGAATTCCTTCTAATAAAGAAGTGCGACGTCTGTTGGACATTGCTTTCATCTTACTAGCACTAGAAGAACTACTAGAAACACTACTACGTTTTGTTTCTGGTGGATTCCATTCTACAAGACCCCACATACCATTACCTGTATGTTGAAAACGAGCGTCCATATTAATAAGTGTATATACTTCAGATATAGAAGCAGATAAGGACTGCACTGGTTTACATTTTTTCTCTATTACTTCTAAAATAAGGTCTTTAAAAAAGATAGGTTTATTAGCTAAATTTAAGATATAGTATGCTACATCTGTTTCTGAACTATGCAGAAAATCCATCAAGTATTTCCTCCCAATTATCATTTACATTAAAAATTATTACATTTTTTCTGGTGCATTAACACCTAAAATTGCAAGTGCATGAGCTAACACATATTTTACTGCTAAGCAAAGAGCAAGTCTTGCTCCTGCTAATTTTGCATCTACACCTAAAATACGACATTTATTGTAGAAACTATGGAACATAGACGCTAAATCATGTACATATGTTGCAATACGATGTGGTGCTTTATTTTTAGCTGCTGTTGCAATTTCATCTGGATAAGATAATAACTTTTTAATTAAAGCAATTTCTGCTTCATCTGTCAATAAAGAAAGCTGTGGATTTTCAGTTGTTTCAATACCAGCTTCTTTCATTTGACGGAAAATACTACAAATACGAGCATAAGCATATTGAACATAGTATACAGGATTTTCATTAGATTGAGATTTTGCTAAGTTTAAATCAAAATCAAGCTGACTGTCTAAAGAACGCATAATAAAGAAGAAACGAGCTGCATCAGCACCTACTTCTTCGATCAATTCAGATAAAGTTACGCTTTGACCTGTACGTTTAGACATTTTTACAAGTTCACCATCACGATAGAGGCTTACCATTTGTAATAATAAAACTTCTAAATCATCAGCATTATAACCGAGCGCTGCCATTGCTGCTTTTACACGGCAAACATAGCCATGGTGGTCAGCACCCCAAATATTGATGAGTTTATCAAATTTACGTTCAAATTTATTATCATGGTATGCAATATCTGCTGCTAAATAAGTAGGAACGCCATTATCACGGATAACTACGCGGTCTTTATCATCACCATAAGCAGTGGATTTTAGCCATAAAGCACCATCTTGTTTATACATGTTGCCATTAGCTAAAAGTTTATCACAAACAGCATTAACAGCATCTGGATGAAGTGTTCTTTCACTGAACCATACATCAAAATGAACATTAAATGCAGCTAAATCTTCTTTTAATGCTGCTAATTTTTCTTTTAATGCTAATTCTTTAAAGATGGATAATCTTTCTTCATCAGACATATTTAAATATTTATCACCATCTTTAGCGATAATGCGTTTTGCTGTTTCAATGATGTCTTGACCATGGTAACCATTTTCTGGGAACTCTACTTCTTTACCCAATAATTCAAGATAACGAGCATTTACAGATAATGCCAAGTTATCAATCTGTTTACCAGCATCATTTATATAATATTCACTAGAAACATTATATCCTGCTGCACGCATAAGATTTACTAAAGCACTACCAAAAGCAGCTCCACGACCATGACCTACATGAAGTGGACCAGTAGGGTTAGCACTTACATATTCTACTTGAATTCTTGGTGTTTCTTGTTTTGGTAAATTACCATATTCACTGCCAGCTTTTAATAAATTAGCTAAAGCATCATAAATAACATCAGATTTTAAGTAAAAATTAATAAATCCAGGTCCTGCAATTTCTGTTTTTTCCAAAAAAGTAGCATCTAAACGGCTTACAATTTCTTCAGCAATTTTTCTTGGTGCTACATGAAAAACTCTAGCTGATTGCATAGCAATATTAGATGCGAAATCACCTAATTCTTTCTTTGGTGGTACTTCTAAAATAACAGTAGGTAACTGTCCTTCAGGAAGTGCCTGCTCAGCTATAGCTTTTGCAACTGCATCTTTGATGGCTTGTATAAGCAAATCTTTAGTATCCAATCAAAATCCTCCTAAGTTTTATATTTATCTCTATATTAATTGTATATTAGCAATATATCATTAGTAAATTCAATTTGCTGGCTCTAATCTAATCATAAGTTCATTATCACTTTGCCAACTATTATTTATATATAAAGCATAATCTATTTTTATAGTAGATTTCATGCCTGTAATTATTTCCAAACGATGTGTCTTTACCTTCATTTTTAAATTACCATAAGGTGTTATATAATCGCTTACACTTTCTTTTCCTTCGACAAAAACTTGCTGTTGTTGTACGCCACCAGTTCGCATAAGCGTCAGGCTATCTTTTTGTATTTTCAACATCGTTGAAGTTTCTTTTTCTTCATTTAAATCTTTTTCTTTATAAATGACATACAAAATACCATTTTTTGTATAAACATTAGCCAATGCCTTCATTTTTATTGTATTTTGTTTATCATTTTTTTGTTTACTGTTAATTTTAACAATAACTTTGTTCATTAAATAGATAATCTCCCTATAAACACATTAAGTTTTATTATAACTTAATCTTTATACCTTGCCAACTGTATTTAGAGAATTATCCTTTAAAAATAGCTGTAAATTTTTTAATCATCTTCACAGGGCGATAAGACTCTTTTGCTTTTCTTAAACCTTCAATACCCATATCCTCTTCACGATTGATATAAGTCATATCTTGCCAAGTATTAGCTACAAAAGCTTGATTGATAGCTGTATATGCACCATTGACATCTGGATCAGCTTTCTCTACGTGAATAACAGCTGTGTCTTCATTTAACTGCTCACCAAAAGTAAATGCCATTACTTTATTAACTAAAAATAATGCTCCACCTTTTAATTTTAACTGCTCAAAATTATTAAGCACTTCAATGATAGCATCTCGTTCAGCTCCGATAAATGGGTCATCAGGAGTAAGCGCTAAACGTTTTTTATACCAGCCATTAATCGTTATCTTACATAATGTTATTATATCATTATTAATTGGCAAATATTTAGCTTCTGGATAATTTTTTCGGAAACTATTCAAATGATTTTTCTTAGAATGGAATTTTCTTCCTGATAAATTTATTAAATCTATAGCATTATAGACATAATCATCATCATCGCGATTAGTTGAAAACTCAAATTCTCCATTAGGATAATTTTTTAATTCTTCAACGATATTTTCTTCTAAGCCAGAAAGTGTGAATTCTATATTCTTATCATTAAAATATGCTTTTAATTTATCAATAGCTTCAAATAATCTATCTTTTTTACAAAGTGGCTGAAGTGCAAATTCACTGTCATGGAATTTAGCTTTGAAATATAAAATATCATCTTCAATGCACCACATAATGTTATAAGCTTTGCGCCACATAAATAAATTTGTAAAATTCAAATGAGAATTTTCATGATAGTTTAACTTAAAAAAGCTATCTAATCTATCTTTATCGTTTATAGTCAATTCATTAAAAATAATTGTAATCACCTTCTTTTTTTAATCTAAAAATACATTATAGCAAATTTTAATTATTTAAATCAAGAATTCTCATTCTTAGTTTATAAATTATCTTTTTAAGCTAACAAAAAATTTTTGAAATTATTTTCATTTTGATATTTACATTTGTTCAACAATAAATTATAATAAGCTTAAGAAATGAAACTTGAATTTTCTTTTTATTTTAAATTTTAATATTAAATAGATTAATGGGAGGATTTCATCATGATAAATTGCGATTTATTAGTAAAAAAAGCTTATGAAGGACGTACTAATGCCTATGCTCCATATTCTAATTTTAAAGTAGGCGCTGCTGTACTCACTGAAGACGATACAATCTATACTGGTTGCAATATAGAAAATGCTTCTTACGGAGCTACTAATTGTGCAGAAAGAACAGCCATTTTCAAAGCTATTTCTGAAGGTCATCAAAAAATTAAAGCTATCGCCATTGTTGGTGTAGAAAATGATTACACTTATCCATGCGGTATCTGCCGTCAAGTAATTGTAGAATTTGCCACTAAAGATATAAAAATCATCTTAGGCAAAAGTCCTACAGAATATATTGTAAAAACTATGGACGAAATCTTACCTGGTGCTTTCACTAAAGAAGATTTAAAAAAATAAAAATTATCCTTCATTAATATAAATAAAAAATATATGAAATAAACATCTAAAGGAGTATTTATAATGAACATCAATAAATTAATCGACCACACAGCTTTAAAACCTAACACAAATAAAGAAAGCATTTTAAAATTAATCGCTGAAGCTAAAACTTATGATTTTGCTTCCGTTTGCGTAAATCCTTGCTGGGTTGCACTTGCTCATCAGGAATTAAAAAATACAGATGTTAAAGTATGTACTGTAATCGGCTTCCCTCTTGGTGCTAATACTACAGAAGTAAAAGTTTTTGAAACTAAAGATGCTATTGAAAAAGGCGCTCAAGAAATTGATATGGTAATCAATATCGCAATGCTCAAAGATAAAGAGTATGATTATGTAGAAAATGAAATTCATCAAATCGTAGAAGCTGCTAAAGATAAAGCTATCGTAAAAGTAATCATCGAAACTTGCTTATTAACTGATGAAGAAAAAATCAAAGCTTGCGAACTTTCTCAAAAAGCAGGTGCTGACTTTGTAAAAACTTCTACTGGTTTTTCCACTGGTGGTGCAACTGTTCATGACATCGCTCTCATGCGTAAAACAGTAGGAGCTGAAATGGGGGTAAAAGCTTCTGGTGGTGTTCATACTCATGAAGAAGCTCTTGCTATGGTAGAAGCTGGTGCTAACCGCATTGGTGCTAGTGCTGGCGTTAAACTTCTAAAATAAAAACACGGAGGATATCATCATGCAATATATTATTGGTATCGCTGGCCTTGCATTAGTTTTTGGTATGGCTTTTATTGCTAGTAATGATCGCAAAAAAATAAAATACAGACCAATTTTTATAATGCTTATCCTTCAATTTATTTTAGGATTTTTACTCTTAAATACTTCTGCTGGTAATGTATTAATCAGTACCATTGCTAACGGTTTTACAGCACTTTTAAATTGTGCTAGAGAAGGTATCAACTTTGTTTTTGGCAGATTAGCTAATCCTGATGATCCTATATTCTTTATGAGTGTTTTAATGCCAATCACTTTTATCTCGGCTTTAATTGGTATTTTACAGCATTGGCATATATTGCCTTTTATCATTAAATATATAGGCCTTGCTTTAAGCAAAGTAAATGGCATGGGTAAACTTGAGTCTTACAATGCAGTAGCTTCCGCTATCTTAGGTCAATCTGAAGTATTCATTTCTGTAAAAAAATTGCTTGGCCCACTTCCTGCTAATCGTTTATATACTCTATGTGCTTCTGCTATGTCCACTGTCTCTATGTCCATCGTCGGTGCATATATGGTCATGATTGAACCTAAATATGTAGTTACAGCTCTTGTTTTAAATCTTTTTGGTGGATTTATAATCGCTTCCATTATAAATCCCTATGAAGTTAAACCTGAAGATGATATTCTAGTAGTAGCAGATACCAAAAGACAATCTTTCTTTGAAATGCTCGGGGAATATATCTTAGATGGTTTTAAAGTCGGCGTTATTGTATGTGCTATGCTAATCGGTTTCGTTGGTATTATCACATTAATCAACAATGTATTTTTAGGAATTATTGGCATTTCTTTCCAAGAAATCCTAGGCTATTTATTCTCCCCATTTGCCTTCTTCATGGGAATTCCAATGGCAGAATGTGTAGATGCTGCTAGCTTGATGGCTACTAAAATAGTCGCTAATGAATTTGTAGCTATGATGCAACTTTCTAGTGGTACAGTTATTCTCTCTGCAAAAAGCGTAGCTATTGTATCCATCTTCTTAGTATCCTTTGCTAATTTCTCCTCTATTGGTATTATTGCAGGTGCAGTTAAAGCCCTCAATGAAGAAAAAGGTAATGTAGTAGCTTGTTTCGGACTTAGATTGTTATATGGTGCAACATTAGTTAGCATTTTAAATGCTACAATTGTAGGCTTAATAATTTAAGGTTAGGTGATACTATGAACAACATTAAAAATTTTAAACGCATTCATGTTATAGTTATGGACTCCGTTGGCATTGGCGAAACTCCTGATGCTGATAAATTTGACGATATTGGTGCAAATACACTTTTGCATATTTCCACAGCTAAAAATGGTTTAAACGTACCAAATCTTGAAAGATTAGGTCTTTCTAATATATACAAACTCAAAGGCGTAAATACTGTTCATCCATCTCTTGGATATTATACAAAAATGCAAGAAGCTTCTTGCGGTAAAGATACAATGACAGGTCATTGGGAAATGATGGGACTTTATATAGATAAACCATTTCAGGTCTTCCCTGATGGTTTTCCTGATGATTTAATCGCTCAAATCGAAAAATTCTCTGGTAGAAAAATCGTTGGCAACTGCCCTGCAAGTGGTACAGAAATCATTAAACAATACGGCGAACATCAATTAAAAACTGGAGATTTAATCATTTATACTTCAGCCGATTCTGTACTTCAAATTGCAGCCCACGAAGAAGTCATTCCTCTTGATGAACTCTATCGCATATGTCAATTCTGTAGAGATATCACACGTGAAGGCAAATATCAATTAGGTAGAATTATCGCTCGTCCTTATATTGGCACTTGCAAAGAAAACTTCACTCGCACAGCTAATCGACATGACTATGCTTTAAAACCATTTGGTAAAACTGTGATGAATAGCCTTCAAGATGCGGATTTTGCTTCTATCGCTATCGGCAAAATCCGCGATATTTTTGATGGTGAAGGTGTTACCAAAGCTATCCGCACAGTTTCCAATATGGACGGTATGGATAAATTTATAAATATTTTAGATGAAGATTTTACAGGTCTTAGCTTCACAAATCTCGTAGATTTTGATGCTAAATTTGGTCATCGTCGTAATCCTATCGGATATGGTGATGCTATCGAAGAATTCGATGCTAGATTGACAGAAGTTTTTGCTAAAATGCATGATGATGATTTACTCTTAATTACTGCTGACCATGGCAATGATCCAACATATAAAGGCACTGACCATACTCGCGAATATGTGCCATTATTAATCTATAGTAAACAATTAAAAAATTATGGTAGCCTTCCTATCAGAAAAACATTTGCTGACTTAGGTGCTACTATTGCGGATAACTTCTCTATTGAAATGCCACAACATGGGCAATCATTTTTAAACGACTTACAATAATTTGAAAAAAGGAACGGTGCTTATTTATGCGTATGGTAGATATTATTGAAAAAAAACGTGATGGCAAAGAATTAACAACTGCGGAAATTAATTTCTTTATCGAAGGATATACAAAAGGAGATATTCCAGATTATCAGGCAAGTGCTTTGGCTATGGCTATTTATTTCCAAGATATGAATGACCGTGAACGTGCTGATTTAACTCGTGCCATGGTAGAATCTGGCGATACCATAGACCTTTCTGGCATTGAAGGTATTAAAGTTGATAAACATTCCACCGGTGGCGTTGGTGATACTACCACTCTCGTATTAGCTCCGCTCGTTGCCTCTCTTGGTGTACCTGTAGCCAAAATGTCTGGTCGTGGCTTAGGTCATACTGGTGGCACAATCGATAAATTAGAATCTATCGCAGGCTTTCATGTAGAGCTCACTCGCGAACAATTCATTGATTTAGTAAATAGAGATAAAGTGGCTGTTATCGGACAAAGCGGTAACTTAACTCCAGCAGATAAAAAATTATATGCACTTCGTGATGTAACAGGCACAGTAAATTCCATTCCACTTATCGCAAGCTCTATCATGAGTAAAAAAATCGCAGCTGGTGCTGACGCTATCGTTTTAGACGTAAAAACTGGCGATGGTGCTTTCATGAAAACTCAAGAAGATGCAGAAGAACTCGCTCACGCTATGGTACGCATCGGTAATCATGTAGGCAGAAAAACAATCGCTATCATCTCTGATATGTCTCAACCTTTAGGCTTTGCTATTGGTAATGCTTTAGAAGTAAAAGAAGCTATCGAAACACTTCAAGGCAAAGGTCCAAAAGATTTAACTGAACTTGTTTTAACTTTAGGTAGCCAAATGGTAATCCTTGCAGGTAAAGCAAAAACTAGCGAAGAAGCAAAAGAAATGCTTTTAGATGCAATTCACAGCGGAAAAGCTTTAGCTAAATTCAAAGAATTCTTAGCAAACCAAGGTGGAGATGCTTCTATCGTTGATGATTTAACAAAATTACCACAGGCAAAATATAAAATTGAATTACCAGCAAAACAATCTGGCTATATCTCCAAAATGGTAGCTGATGAAATCGGTGTTGCTTCCATGATTTTAGGTGCAGGACGTGCTACAAAAGAAGATGTAATCGATTTAGCAGTTGGTCTTGTACTTCATAAAAAAGTTGGCGATAAAGTAGAAGAAGGCGAATCTATTCTCACTATCTACAGCAATCGTGAAAACGTTGAAGACGTAAAACAAAAATTATACGACAATATCTTTATCGCAGATACAGCTACAGCTCCAACATTAATTCATACAGTTATCACTGAATAAATAACCCCTAAAAAAAAGACTGCTATGGGCATATATCCCAATAGCAGTCTTTTTTCATTAAATATTTCCAACTAATTCAATACTAGGTTTTAATGTTTTAGCACCTGGTTTCCATCTTGCAGGACAAACTTCGCCACCATGTTTAGCTACGAATTGAGCAGCCTCTACACGGCGAAGCAATTCATCAGCATTTCTGCCAACACTTCCCATGATTACTTCATAAGCTACAATCTTGCCTTCTGGATTTACGATAAAACTACCTCGCTCTGCAATACCATCTTCTTCAATCATTACATCAAAAGCTCGTGCTAATAATCCTGTTGGATCTGCAAGCATTGGATATTTAATTTTCTTGATAGTATCAGATGCATCATGCCATGCTTTATGCACAAAATGAGTATCACAAGATACACTATAAATTTCACAATCTATATTTTTAAAATCAGCATATTTATCAGCTAAATCTTCAAGTTCAGTCGGACAAACAAAAGTAAAATCAGCAGGATAAAAGAAAAATACTGACCATTTCCCTAAAACATCAGCCTTTGTTATTTCACGAAATTCACCATCAACAAAAGCCTGAACCTTAAAATCAACGATTTCTTTATTAATTAACGACATCTAACTATCCTCCATTTAAATAATATTTTCTAATTGATAATGATTATTATTTTATGTTAATATAATATCATTTTATTTTCTATTAGTCAATAATAATTATCATTATCTTTTATGAGATAAAAAAAGAGATATTAATAATTATATTAATATCTCTAGGCAAAATATATTATTATTTTAAACCAGTAATTACGCTAAATGTTTTTTCTTCATCAGGTTGTAACATAAGTAGACTGCCAGCTTTTTTTGCTGCTAAAAATCCTTCTGGTCTACATGTTCCTGGAATGATACAAGAAGATACTTGCTGTTCTGGTGTGTACATAATCCAACGTGTACCATATTTAAAATCTTTAGTTGAAAATTGTGTTTTAAAACCATAGCCTTCTGGAGAATTAATCTCTACTATAGCTTCATCTGTGTATTTATCAAGTCTATCAGCTAAAAATACTACTTCTGTGTTATATAAATCAGGATTTTCTAATTTAGTCAAAGTTTTCCCTTCAACTTGTGCTTTTTTTATCTCATCAGTATAGTCAAACCATTCTTTTGTAGGTTTTATATGACTAGGAATACTTTCACGCAATTTAAAAGCTTCATCTGGTATATTAGCTTTGAATTCACCTTTATCCACATAATGGTGATTTATATGACACATATATTGTAGTGGCATTTCTACGCTTGTAAGATTTTTTACTTGCATACTGATTTTTATATTTGCATCATTTGCTTTCAAACTTACACTAGGCCTAGCTAAATATTTAAAACCAAAACCTTGGCAATATTCATATTCACCGCCAATAATAACTTCATCTTCACTAAATTCAAGCCATGCAGTATCTAAATCAGCACAGCAAAATTCACCATGCATGGGATGTGTATCTTCATTTGATGGACAACCATTAGCTAAAAGACCTGAATGAAAAGCAAAACAACCATAAGTATCTAAAATATTATTCACCTTTCTTGGTCTAGAAAACATATTTTTCATGGTTAAATCAATACCATCAAATTCAACTCGCCAAATCATCTGTCCCATATAAGGAAGAACAATTATTTTACCACGAGAATTTATTACTTCTATCGCTTCTACATCTGAGCTATATTTAAATAAATTTACTTTAAATTCATCATTTTCCATGATAGTTTTTGCGTTTTCAGCAAAAAAACCACGCTGTAAATATATTTTTGTATTCATGAATTAACCCTCTTTATTTTCAAGTTTCATTTTGTGATAGAAATACCAACCTATATAAGCAAAGCAGAAGAAATTCACAATAAAGGAAAATTGCATAGAGCCTACCATGTCGGATACAAAACCTTGCACTGCTGGCATAACAGCACCCCCGATGATAGACATTACAATTATTGCACCTGCAGTTTCTGTATATTTTTTCTCTACAGATTTTAATGTTTCGGCATAAATAGTTGCCCAGCAAGGTCCGAGTAAAATACTGATAGCTACTGCTGCATAGATAGCTGTTAAATTTGGAATAAATGCTACATATAAAATTAAAATACAACCAATAATAGCATAAATTAATAAAACTTTATTTACAGAGAACTTAGTCATCAAGAAATTGGCAATAAATTTACCAACAAAGAAACAAGCAAAGCTAATTACCATGAAATCTGCTGCCATACGTTCATTGATATGCGGCATTAAATCTAAAGCTAAACGAATAGTAAATGACCAAACTGCAACTTGCATACCTACATATAAAAATTGAGCTACAATACCTTTTTTAAATAAACTATTACCAGAAAGATATTTTAAAGTTTCGCCTAAAGTTACTTTTGGCGTATTTTGATTATTTGCTACTTCTTTTACTTTACATTTTGGATATTTAGTGATTAAGAATAAAATAAAAATAGCTACTAAAATACAAATCATAATTTTATAAGGCTCTAAAGTATGTTGTAACATCTGTAATCTGAATAAATGAATTTGATCTGGAGTCATTTGAGCCATCTGACTTGCTAAACTTTCACCTTCTTGGAAAACTAAATATTTACCAAGTAAAATACCAGATGCTGAACCAATTGGCTGGAATGTTTGGCTAATATTTAAGCGAAGTGTTGCATATTTACGAGGGCCAAGCATAGTACTATAAGTGTTAGAAGCTGTTTCCAAGAAACCAAGACCAATAGCAATGGAGAAAATAGCTACTAAAAACATAGTGTAAGTCGCCATCATAGAAGCTGGGAAAAATAAACTACAACCACCGATATAGAAAATTAAACCAATCATAATTGCTAATTTATATGTAGTTTTACGAATAACTACAGATGCTGGTATAGAAATTAAGAAATACCCACCATAAAAAGCACTTTGTACTAAAGCACTAGCAAAATCGCTCAAAGTAAAAACTGATTTAAATTGCGTAATCAAAATATCATTCAAACTAGCTGCCGCACCCCAAAGTGCAAATAAACAAGATAATAACACAAATTGGAATATTGGGGTCTTATTCAAATAACCATCATCATACTGAATTAATTTACTACTTTCTGTCATTTTTAACTCTCCTTCAAATTAATCATAAATCTAAAAAAACTTAACCTAAAAAATAAATTATAAATCTTCCTCCTAGCCATTTTTATTTTTTATTATGCCTAATCACTTTTAATAAAACGTTTTACTAAAAATTATAAAATAAAATATATATCTAAAAATATGATATATATTTTAATAAAACGTTTTACTAAAACTCAAACCAAAATTTACATTCATATAATAACATGTATATTTCAGTAAGTCAATATTTTCTAAAAATTTTTATTCTACATTAAATTATAACAAAGACCCCACATAAATAAAAATGTGAGGTCTTAATATTAAAATATAATATATGCTATCGCTAAGGATAATACTGTAGAAGCTGCCATAGATACTAATCCTGGGATTAAATAACTATGGTTAAAGCCGAAACGACCAATTTTAGTTGTACCTGTACGGTCAAAAGCAACACAACTAATTTGAGCACCACCTGGTATGATGAATACTGCACAAGTTGCTGGAATAAGACCAATTAATACTTCTGCTGGTAATCCTAAGGATACACCAATTGGCATTAAAGCTACGGCTGTTGCTGCTGGACTGTATAATACCATAGAAGTAACAAATAACATTGCACCAAAAAGCATAGGATATTGTATCAATGTTTGAGCAAATACATCTGTAATAAATTTTAAATGTGTAGCAAAAAATGTATCAGTCATCCAAGAAATACCTAAAATACCTACTGCTCCAATAAGACCAGATTTAAATACAGAACCAGAGTCTAATTTATCTCTAGGTACACGACAAACTACCATGATAATAGCACCAGTAGCAAGCATCATGATTTGTAATAAAGTTGGTACAGAAATAGGTTTTCCACCTGGGCCAATATTTGGCAATAAATCAGGGTGAGAAGTCATTCCCACAATAATAGCAATAGCTAATAAGAAAATAACTACAGATACTTTTGCTGATGTAGTAGCATTTTGTGTATCTCTTTCCAAAACATAATCTTCTTGGAATTGACCTGTAGCTACACGACGTTTAAATTCTGGATCATCGGCAAGTTCTGCTCCACGTTTGTACACGAATAAACAACCTACTAATACCCCAATCAAACATGCCGGCACTGTAACTGCAAGTAAACTAAGTGGAGTAACACCGATTGGTGCTGTAATTGCAATCATAGCCGCAGCAATCGCACTTGTAGGACTAGCACAAACTGCCATATTAGATGCAATAACTGACATAGACATAGCACGTTCTGGACGAACTTTTGCATTAATCGCAATTTCTGCAATAACTGGATATACAGAAAAAGCTACATAAGAAGTGCCACAAATAACTGTGAAAATATATGATACTAATGGACCTAAAAAAGTAATAGCACTAGGTTTTTTACGAAGAATTTTTTCGGCCATGGATATCATATAATCAAGACCGCCTGCACCTTGTAATAAAGATACACATGTAATAACAGTCATAATGATGAATACTACGCTTGTTGGCATTTCTCCTACTGGAAGACCAAAACCTAAAGTCAAAATAGCAAGACCAAAACCACCTGCTACACCAAGACCAATACCACTAAAGCGTCCACCGATAGCTAAACAGATAACAATAACTGCTAATTCTAACCAAAAACTAAAAATGAAAATCAACCCCTTTTTTATTTTTAGATGATATATATTAAAATACTTAATATATCAAATTATTAATCAATTAATCCTTTAATAATTCTTCTGCTGTATATTGATCTGTAACTAAAATATTTGCAAATTCACCTTTTAATGCTGCTTTTATTGCTGTTATTTTTCTTTGGCTGCCTGCTACTAATATACGTTTTTCTTTAGCCTTTAATTCTTCTAATTTTATTCCTACTGTACGTTCATCTAATTCTTTATCACAAATATTTCCTTGAGCATCAAAAAATCTTGAACAGATATCGCCTACTGCTCTATTTTGTATAATATCTCTATCTTTTTTATCAATATAACCCAATCTAAATAATAAAGCGTCATTTTTTACAGTACCTACTGTAAAGACAGCAATATTAGCCTGTCGTCCTAAATCTAAAATCTTTTTAATATGTTTATCTTTTTCAATTAATTCTTTTATCTGTACCGTATCAAACATTACTGGAAGTGGTAAATATCGTCCTACTGTAGAAAACGCTTCTGAGAATAATTCTACTACTTCGTAAGCATATGTATTGCTTTGTGAATGACTTATTCCACCTTTTAATTGTACAATCTGCACGCCTTT